>JAFZUN010000255.1 GCA_017618315.1 Spirochaetales bacterium | reverse complement strand
CGGAATAAGGAAGCGGACAATCATGGATTCTTCCGTTGAAATCCAATGAATAAAGAGTCTGGACTGCAATTGCCCTAGCGAGATGCCTTGATTTCATTCAGATGCCCCTCAGTTTGTCAGATACTTGATTGAGGCTTGTGACTTGAGGTCTGAGATCAGGGCAATGAATGCCTCCTGATAGACCTCATTTGCTTTCTCCTGATAGAGATAACTTGTGATATAGTCTCTGACTGTTGTTGTCTCTGTCGGAGAGGTCTTGTCATCAATCTCAAGGATCTTTGCCTGGTTGTGGACAGAGACCTTCACGATATGGTAGCCGGCAAGGCTCTCGATCACACCGCTGACATCGCCTGCATCAAGCTCAAAGACCTTGTCAAAAAAGTTCTCACCCATGTATGCCATTGTGTCGGTGTCACTGATGGACAGCCAGCCGATCTCTCCGCCTGTTGAGATTGAATCCGCATCCTCGGAATATGTGGATACGGCCTTCTCGAATGTGATCTTACCGCTCTTGATCTGGTTGGCGATATCAGTGGCCTTCTTGAGGGCTGCATCCTTGTCATCGCCGAACTTGATGTAGATGTGTGCAAGCTTGACGTTCTCAGGTGAGATGAATGAGGATCTGTTCTTCTTGTAGAATGACTCAACCTCAGCTGTTGTCGGCATGAGTTTTTCCTCAGTGAAATACTCAGGTTTGCTGTTCATGACATAGTTCTGGACAAGATACTGCTGGGAGAGATACTCCTTGTAATAATCAAGGTCTACACCGTAATTCTGGGCAATCAGATACTCGAACTGCTCATCTGTGATGCTCTGACCCAACTGCTCCTCTATGCTGGCCTTCTGAGCGGCAAGAAGCTCGTTCTTCTGATCGTCATTAAGCGTGAAACCGTCTCTCTCCATTGCCTGGGCAAGAAGCTGGTCCGAAATCATGGCATCCAGAACGGTAGCCGCATCAATTCCATCCCCGTAGACTTCCGTGTAGTCAGCCAGCTTCTGATCAAGCTGCTCCTGGGTTATGACATAGTTCTTTGTGAGATTAAGTCTTACTATCGGTGTTGAGATTGCGCTGAATGCGGGAAATGCAAAGATAACCGCAAGAACGGCAACAGCAACAAGGATCATGCTTTTCTTCATCTGTCACTCCTTGAACGCGGGATCAACGTGAAGGCGCTTTCCCACCGCATAGGCATAGTTGCCGTTGGGAAGGATATCGGAGACCTTGAGGTACATGCCCTCTGACTCCATGGCCCTCATGAGTGTCTGGAGGACCTTGGCCTTTCTACCGCAGTTCTTACTTATATAACAACTGCAGCGCTTTCCGGATACAGAGCCTGCAGTCTTGAGGAATTTCAATACATTCTCGGGGATGTACTTTGAGAAATAAGATGTCGATGTGGAGATGACGACGACATAGTCATAGAAAGAGATGATCTTGCCCATCTCAAGGTTCATGTCAAAGACCTCGACGGTATGACCGTTTGATGAGATTCCATCTGCCATCTTTGTGGCCAGTTCTTTCAGAACCCTGTCATTTGCCTGTCTTCCGCAGAATAAAACGCAGACTCTCATTTAATCCCCTATTTACAGAAATTGGCCGCACATGCATGCGGCCTGAACGTGAATCAATCTTCTATCAGTTCGATGAGCTGTCAGTTGTAGTTGCTGTAGCGGCAGCTCTCTCATTGAGTGAGCTGAGAACAGAGGAATCAGAAGACTTGTTCACAAATGCGACTGCAACAGCTAGCAAAACAAAGATTGCCACTGTCCAACCTGTGATCTTGTTCATGACCCTGTTTGATCTTCCGCCGAAAGCTGAATCGCTGTTTCCGCCGAAGATTCCGCCAAGACCGGAATCATCCTCGCTCTGGATTGAGACAAGGAAGATCAGGAAAAGACTGACAAGAACGAAAAGAACCAAAAGAATGATACTTAAAACTGCCATATTCTACCTACCAATAATAAATCAGCAATTGATGATCGGGAGGAACTGCTCAAGTGTGAGTGATGCACCACCGACCAATGCGCCATCAATGTGCTCGCAAGCCATAAGCTCCTTGACATTTGAAGGCTTCACTGACCCACCATACTGTATAATTTGATTTTCTGCAACATCCTTGCCGAATTTCTTGGCAATCAGACCCCTGATATACTCATGAGCTGAGTTGGCGTCTGCAGGAGTTGCGGTCTTGCCTGTTCCGATAGCCCAGACAGGCTCGTAAGCGATTGTGACATGAGCCATCTGCTCAGGTGTAACACCATCAAGGCCGATGTTGATCTGGTCCGCAAGAACCTTCTCCAGGCGTCCGCCCTCTCTCTCCTCGAGTGTCTCACCCACGCAGAGATCGATGTCCATTCCGTTAGCAAGTGCGAACAGGACATTCTTGTTGATGAACTCGTTGGTCTCGCCGTAGTACTGACGTCTCTCGCTGTGTCCCAGGATGACGGTGTTGACACCGATGTCCTTGAGCATGGCGCATGAGATCTCACCGGTGTATGCACCCTTCTCCTGGTCATTGACGTTCTGGGCAGCGACAATCACATCAGATCCCTTGACTGCCTCTACAACTGCCGGAAGGCAGACATATGTCGGGGCAATCATGACCTTGACCTTGGCACCCTTTGTTGCCTTGGCAAGCTCGGATGCATACTTGGCAGCCTCGCTCGGCACAAGATTCATCTTCCAGTTTCCTGCAATATAAAGCTTTCTCATTTATCTTTCCTCACGTTATTCCATATTTCGATAAACGCCCGATCGCCGGGAGACTGCGTTGCAGCAAGGGGACATACCTTTCTGGTAGGCCCCGATGCAAAACGCAGAAATCACGGATGAACCGGCGTTTATTTCTCAAGTGCTTTGATACCAGGAAGGACCTTACCCTCAAGGAACTCAAGTGATGCACCGCCGCCTGTTGAGACGTGGCTGATCTTGTCTGCAAGACCGAACTTGTTGATGGCTGCAACACTGTCTCCGCCACCTACGACCGTGATTGCCTTGGATGCTGCAAGAGCCTTGGCGACTGCCTCTGTACCCTTTGCGAATGCAGCGAACTCAAAGACACCCATCGGGCCGTTCCAGACAACTGACTTTGCACTTGCAAGAGCATCAACAATGGCCTTTGTTGTCTTGGGACCGATATCCATTCCCATGAGGTTCTCAGGAATGTCGATTGCATCGACCAGGACAGGCTTTGCATCCTCTGCGAAGTTGTCTGCGCAGATGTGGTCAACAGGAAGAATGACGTTCACGCCCTTCTTTGCAGCTGCTGCAAGGAAGTTCTTTGCTGTGTCCAAAAAGTCATCCTCGACAAGTGACTTTCCGATTGCATGTCCCTGGACCTTGAGGAATGTGTAAGCCATTCCGCCGCCGATGACGATTGTGTCGCAGGTCTTGACCAGTGACTCCAGGACGGAGATCTTTGATGAGACCTTTGATCCGCCGATGATAGCCACGAACGGCTTGTCCGGATTCTCAAGAAGCGGAGCCATGAACTTGACTTCCTTCTCAATCAGGAAACCTGCATAAGCGGGAAGATAATGTGCGACACCCTCTGTGGAGGCATGAGCTCTGTGAGCTGTTCCGAATGCATCGTTGACATAGATGTCACCATAGGAGGCAAGCTCCTTTGCGAACTCAGGATTGTTGGCCTCTTCATCAGGATAGAAACGGCAGTTCTCAAGAAGAAGAACCTCACCCGGCTTGAGGGCCTCGACTTCCTTCTTCACCTCTGGACCGATAACATCGCTGGCGACCTTCACGGGTCTTCCGAGAAGCTCCTCGAACTTCTTTCCTACCGGCACCATTGAGAAATCCGGATTCTTCTTTCCCTTCGGGCGTCCGAAATGGCTCATCACCACGAGTGATGTCCCGGGCTGTGAAAGGATATAGTTGATTGTGGGAAGAGCAGCCACGATTCTGGTTGCGTCTGTCACCTTGCCGTCCTTGAGAGGGACGTTGAAATCAACACGGATAAGAACTCTCTTGTTCTTGAGATCGGCTTCTCTGATTGTGTTAAGAACCATTTTATTCTCCCTGATAATTAATTCTTTAATCAAACAAAATTTAGACCTGCCGGAGCAGGTCTAAATCGTTACGGCTATATAATCAGCCGTTGACCTTCTTCATGTGGGCAATGAGATCAAGGACCTTATTGGAGTATCCGATCTCGTTGTCATACCATGAAACAACCTTGACGAATGTGTCGGTAAGAGCGATACCAGCCTTTGCATCGAAGATTGAAGTTCTCGGATCGCCGAGGAAGTCAGATGAGACAACAGCCTCTTCTGTGTATCCCAGGATACCCTTGAGCTCGCCCTCTGAAGCCTTCTTCATTGCAGCGCAGATCTCGTCATACTTTGCCGGCTTGGCGAGGT
>JAFZUN010000034.1 GCA_017618315.1 Spirochaetales bacterium | reverse complement strand
ATCTGCCAGCTTGATGATTATGACCGGCATGTTCTTGCTCATGGCAATGAACATCTTTCGGATTGTCTCAGCCTCGGCAACGCTTCTGGACTGGCTTTTGATGACGGCAATCTTAGTCACGCCCTGGACAAGCTCGCAGACGTTCTTGCCGAACTTTTCCTCCACCTCCTCAGCTGTGGCCGATGTGTCCTCTATGACATCATGCAGCAGTCCCGCACAGACTGTGTCGCAGTCCATGTTTAGCTGCATTGCCAGAGTCTCGGCAACTGCAAGGGGATGGATGATATAGGGCTCTCCGCTTTTACGCTTCTGGTCGCCATGCATCTGATCGGCATACTCTGCCGCCATGCGGATCTTCTCATAATCCTCGTCATGGTAGTTCTTGCGTATTTTTGCCAGAAAAGCGGAAATCAGTGCTTCATTCATCGTCAATATTAATATAACTAATTGATGGCTTTTACAACCCTGTCGTTGCCGCCAAGATCCTTAAGAACTGTTATTCCTCTGTACCCCGATTCTGCCAGAAGCAAAGCAGAATCCTCACCCTGATCATATCCGATTTCAATTTCAAGAAAGCCTCCGGAAACCAGATGCTTTGAGGCTTCACACGCTATGATGCGCACGAAGTCCAGACCATCCTCTCCGCCGTCAAGTGCCATGTGCGGCTCAAACTGGACCTGCTTCTCCAAACCGGGGATGACAGAGCTTCTAATATATGGGGGATTTGAGAGAATCACATCGTATGCGGTTTCCCTGATGTCCTTGAACATGTTGCTTCTGATCACGGAGACTGAGATGTTCTTTTCAGTTATCAGAGAATCAGCATTTGTCCTGCAAATCTCTAATGCTTTGTCAGACAGATCGGATAGGGTAAGGCTGATTCTCTTGAAGTAACCTGCCAGAGCCTTTGCTACGGAGATTCCTATACATCCTGTGCCGCAGCATAGGTCAAGGATCTTGATTTCATCTGACTCACAAAAAAGACTCTTCAGCGTATTAATCGAATCCTCGACAAGTGTCTCAGTATCCGCACGCGGAATGAGGGTGGAATCTGAGACCTTGAAAGTGCACTCATAAAAACCGCGCTCTCCCGTGATGTAGGCAACCGGCTCTCCGCTTTGCCGTCTCTTGAGTGCAGATTCCAGTTTGCCAAGTAAGTCTTCAGGAATGGCATCATCCATTCTTAAAAACAACTGTGCGGGTTCAAGTCCAAGGAAGTGACAGACAATCACCCTGGCATCAAGCTCCGGGGTGTCGCTTATGATTTTGAATGAGTCAGAATAGCTTCTGATGAGATCTCTTATTGTCACGTGGCTTCCCTGAGTGCCTGCTCGCCTGCGGCGACCTTGAGGGCCTCAATGACATCCTGAAGCTGGCCTTCCATGATCAGGTCCAGCTTGTAAAGCGTGAGGTTGATCCTATGGTCTGTGAGCCTGTTCTGAGGGAAGTTGTATGTGCGGATTCTCTCGCTTCTGTCTCCGCTTCCGACCTGGCTGCGGCGCTCTTCGGCTCTTTCCTTGGCCTTTTTCCCCGCCTCAAGGTCATAGAGTCTTGACCTGAGAACCCTCATGGCCTCCATGCGGTTCTGAAGCTGGGATTTCTGGTTCTGGCAGATCACGACAAGGCCTGATGGGATATGTGTGATTCTGACTGCACTTTCCGTTGTGTTGACGCACTGTCCGCCAGGGCCTCCGGCACGCATGACATCAATTCTCAGATCTTCCTGCCTGATATCTATTTCTGTCTCCTCAGCCTCGGGAAGTACCGCAACAGTGACTGCTGATGTGTGGATTCTGCCACCGCTTTCTGTCTCAGGGACACGCTGCACACGGTGGACTCCGCTTTCCCACCTCAAAGATCCATAAACATCCTTTCCGCTTATGGAGAGAACAATCTCCTTGTAGCCACCGAGCTCTGTGGCATTGGAGCTGATCTCATCGATCTTCCAGTGCATTGATTCGGCATAGTATGAGTACATCCTGTAGAGGTCTGCGGCAAAAAGTGCAGCTTCCTCTCCGCCTGTTCCGGCACGGATCTCCATGATTATGTTCTTGCCCTCAAGAGGATCCGGCGGGATTAGAAGCATCTTGCATTTGCGCTCACTTTTCTCAATCTGCTCCTTCAGCACGGGAATCTCATCCTTTGCCATCTGGGCAATCTCTTCGTCGTCCTCATGAGAGAGAGCCTCGTTGTCGGCAAGGTTGTCCATCAGAGTCTTGAGGTTTGTAAGCTCCTCAACTATTGGGACAAGGTGGCTTCTCTCAAGCATCAGGCTCTTGTACTGGCTCATGTCCCTCATCACATCAGGATCCGAGAGCCTTGCATCAAGGTCCTCAAGCTGTTTTCTGAATTCATCAAGCTTCTCTGTCATCTCTTGTCCTCTGTTACCAGTGGGAGCTTCACCTGCTCCAGTATGGGCTGTGGCGGTGAGTACAGGCTAAGTACTCCCATGGAGCAGGCCTTCACACATGCACCGCAAGCAAGGCATTTCTTTGTCACGTTGTTGTCAGTGTCCTCGACCATGACTCCGAACGGGCACGCCTCCCTGCATTTGCCGCAGTTGATGCACATCTGGATGTCGACGACATAAGCCCCGTAGCGGTTCTGCCTGATTGCCCCGATAGGGCAGACTTTAGCACATTTGCCGCATTGTATGCAAACCACCGGCCGTGCGATGGTGCCCTGGATGGAACTTTTGTTTCCGACTCCTTTTCTCTCCTGTACGCGGATGAACGCCATTGAGGCCTTGTTTGTCCTAAAATATGACTTTGAGCAGGCATGCACGCACTCATAGCATCCGATGCATCTTGCGTCCTTGTTGATCACCAGCATCCTTGCCTTCCTGGCGGCAAGCCTCTGCTCAATGTCCTCATACGGGGTGTCAATCACAGGCAGGTTTCGCCGTCGGATACCGTCCAGTTTGTAATACGCATCTGCCACGGCAGGGGCTGTGGGTATTGAGACAATCTCACCAAGGCCGATAGCACCGCTTCCGACATCAAGGCCTGCACGCTCCACAATCACTGCCTTGATCTGAGGAACCTCATCTGCCCTGAATATCTGAAGTGACGCATACTTGGTAGGCGGGATGCAGTCCTCAAGCTGGTAGCGCTCACGAAGCGCATATCCAAGACCCATGACGACACCGCCTTCTATCTGGCCTTCGACATTTGTCGGGTTAATGGCGCGTCCCACATCATGTGCGGCAACAATTCTCTTTATCTTGTCTGTCTTCTCATCAAGTATGCAGATCTGAGTTGCGTAACCATAGGCAACATGGCTCTTGGGATTTGGAAGGTCTGAACCAAACGGGTCCGTCTTTGCCAGGTATTCAGCGTAAAAATCACGTCCTTCAAGCTGTTCTAGGCTATTGTTCTCATTCAAGGCCTCACGTAGCTTCACTGCTGCACGTCTGGCTGCCTCTCCGGATATGGTGGTGTGCCTTGAGCCTGATGATGTTCCGCTGTCAGGGGCATTGGCGGTATTGGATCTTTCTTCAACAACCATGTTTTCAGGAAGGCCGGTAACATCACAGACTATCTGCTTGAGGACAGTGCACAGTCCCTGACCAAGGCAGGAGCCTCCGCAGTGAATCAGGACCTTGCCTTTCTTGACCTCAAGTCTGACGCGCCCGTAATCAGGAATGCCTACACCTACACCTGCGTTCTTCATCGCGCAGGCTATTCCCACATTTTCATTGGATTCAAACTCGTCCTTGACTGCAAGTAACGTCTCAACAAGACCAGTGGAGTCATCGACGATCTGCCCGTTGGGAAGACACTGACCGGGCCTGATGGCGTTGCGGTATCTGATTTCCCAGTGTGAGATACCCACCTCATCTGCCATGTAGTTCAGAAGCGACTCTATGGCAAAGCAAGTCTGGGTCACACCGAATCCCCTGAAAGCACCAGCAGGCGGATTGTTCGTATAGTATGCGTAGCCGTCTATCTCAAGGTTCTGGTAGTTGTATGGACCGGAGGCGTGGGTGCATGCCCGCTGGAGCACGGGAATGCCCAGGGACGCATAAGCGCCGGTGTCGGAGATCACCTTTCCCTTCAGGCCTTTGATTATTCCGTTCTCATCACATCCGAGCGTGAACTCCATGTCCATCGGATGGCGCTTGGGGTGCACTGCAAGACTCTCCTCTCTTGTGAGCTTCATCTTGCAGGGGCGTTTTGTCAGGTATGCAACCAGCGCGCTGAGATGCTGGACGGTCACATCCTCCTTTCCGCCGAAGCCACCACCGACATAGCAGTTCTCGACCCTGACCATCTCTTCGGGAAGGCCGAGCATAGGAGCTGTCTCACGCCGTGTGTCATAGACTCCCTGGTCAGTGGAGTAGATTCTGACTCCTCCATCAGCTTCAGGAACTGATACTGCGCATTCCGGCTCAAGGAAGGCGTGTTCTGTCCATGGGGTGGAGAAGCGCTCGGTTATGACATGATGGGATTCCTGTAAGGCCTTCTCCGCATCACCGCGGCTTATATGGGTATGTCCGAGAAGGTTGCCGTCTTCATGTATTTTTGGAGCATCTGCTCGCATTGCCTCATAGGGATTGCCCACATGAGGAAGTACCTCATAAACGACCTTCACACGCTTTGCCGCTTTTCTTGCAGCCTTGTAAGATTCAGCTGCAATCAGGCAGATCACATCTCCTACATAGCGTGTGATACCTCCGACTGCAATCATTGTGTCCCAGTCTCGTTTGAGATGGCCTACCTTTATTTCTCCCGGAATGTCCTCTGCGGTGAATATTCCCACAACCCCTGAGACTTCCGATGCGGCCTGTTTGTCTATGGAGAGTACACGGGCTCTGGGATATTTGCTTCTGACAGCCACAGCATAGAGCATGCCGTCAATGTAGATGTCGTCCGGATAGATTGCCTTGCCGGTTGTCTTGTCAAGGACATCGACACGCGGCACACGCATACCTATCTTCCAGTTCTTGTCATCGGTGATGCTTTTGCCGTCACGCAGCATATCCGCAGCCAGCATGATGGCCTGTACGATCTTCACATAGCCTGTGCATCTGCAGATATTGTTGCGGATGGCATGGCGAATCTCATTCTCAGTTGGCTGTGGGTTCTCATCCAAAAGTCCCTTTGCGCACATTATCATGCCCGGGGTGCAGAATCCACACTGGACAGCACCTGCCTGGCCGAATGCAGAGGTGAAGATACTCTTTTCTTTCTCTGAAAGACCTTCAAGTGTGGTCACTGATGACCCGTTTATCTCCGACAAAAGCACGGAGCATGATCTCAGTGGCTTTCCGTCAACTAGGACCGTGCAGACTCCGCAGGCGCCCTCGGAGCACCCATCCTTGACGGATGTCAGCCTGAGGTCGTCTCTAAGGAATCTGAGAAGCTTTTTGTCTCTTTCCGGAGAGACAGTCCTGCCGTTGACAGTCAGCGTTATGGTCACACACGCATCTCCCTGTTGAACGGTTTTCCGAGTGCCGAAGGACCGAGCCTGTTGGACTTGCGGTTAAAGGCAAGCACCACAATGACAAGGATGTAGGGCAGCATGGTGAGGAACTCATAATACTGGAACTGCGGTACAAAGATCTGAATCTGTGTCTGCAGCGTCTGCGCAAAGGTGAAGAGCAGGGCGCCGAGGAAGATCTTGATCGGGTGCCATTGTCCGAAGTAGACCAGGGCAACTGCAATGAATCCACGTCCGTTGATGATGTCTGCATTGAACATCTTTGCCTGGCAGAGTGTGAGGAACGCTCCTGCGAAACCTGCCATGGCTCCACCGACTGCAAGACTCTGGAAACGGATTCTCGTGACATTGATACCGAGTGAGTCTGCTGCCCTCGGGTGTGTTCCAACGGCTCTGACCTTCAGGCCCCATGGGGTCTTGTAGATCACATACCATGCGATTGGCACCAGAAGATACGCGAAGTACACAAGTGGGTTGTGAGTGAACAGGATCTTTCCCAGGACGGGGATCTTTGACAGAAGCGGGATCTCCATTGATGAGATACCGGTGATTGACTGTGTTCCGCCGATATAGGATCTGAAGAATGTTCCGGCTAGTCCTACTCCGAACATCTGCATTCCGATTCCTGCAATTCCCTGGGGCGCGCGGAATGTGATGACTATGACGCCGAAGAGGAGTCCCAGAAGACATCCTGCGACTGTGGCTACAACAAGACCCAGGATATTGATATATCCGGGAGCTGTTCCCGGTCCGATGATGGTGAAGGGGATGAGCATTCCGAGGAAGGCTCCGACGCTCATTATTCCCTCGCATCCGAGGTTGAAGATTCCAGCCTTCTGGTTGAACATCTCACCCATGGAGGCAATCATCAGGGTCACTGCGAAACGGACGGTAAGTGTGAGTGTGTTTACAACAAAATCCATGTCATGCCTCCTTTCCAGTATTCAGTTTTTCCCGGCCTGTGAAGAACCGCTTTCTGAAACGCTCCATCGAGTACGGGTTCGATATCACCATCTGCACGGCGACTATGATCAGAATGATCAGGCCCTGAAGAGCCTTGACAAGGTTCGGCGGGACGCTTGTGAGTATCTGCAGGTTGACCTGACTGTAAAGCAGGATGCCGAAGAAGAAGCTTGCGGGTACAATCCACAGCGGGTGCAGCGCTCCGAACAGGGCAACGACAACACCTGAGAATCCGTAGCCGCTTGTCATTCCGGCGACGGCTCTTCCCTGGACACCCATGAGCTCGACTGCTCCGGCCATTCCGGCACATGCTCCGGAGATTACCATGGATATGATCAGGTACTTGGGAACGTTGATTCCACCGTATCGGGCTGCACGCTTTGATGCTCCTGCGGCTCTCATCTTATAGCCCCATGTTGTCTTGAACAGGAGTATGTAGATGACAACTACCAAAATAATAGCCAGGAAAATGCCCTGATGAAGAGACATTCCCTTGAAAAGTCTTGATAAAGTTGCGTTCTCGGCTATTCTTCTGCTCATCGGAGTTCCTGATTTCTCATTCGGGTCAAGAAGAGGAACCCTTATGCAGAAGTTGAAGAACTGGGTTGCCACATAGTTGAGCATGACGGTTGAGAGAAGCTCGCTGACCTCCAGCTTTGCCTTAAGCCAGCCGGGGATGAATCCGTACAGACCTCCGGCCACTCCTCCGGCAATTATGCAGAGCGGAACGACCAGTATCTTAGGAAGTGAACCGCAGTTTGTTGCAATAATCGTGGCTGCGATGATTCCCATATACATCTGGCCTTCTGCTCCGATATTGATGATTCCGCTTCTGGAGCTGACTGCTATTCCGAGGGCTATGATCAAGAGCGGAATCATCCTTATCAGGACTTCGCTGAATGATCTCATGTTCTTGAATGGCATGGAGATTATGATCCAGTATGTGTAGAACACATCTCCGCCTACGGCAATGATTATCAGTGCTCCTACCAGAAGTGCGGCAAGAACTGCAATCACAACCACGGCAATCTTGTAGATAATCTTGTAGTTATTCATCTTCCTTCACTCCTGCCATCAGTATTCCGAGCTTTTCCGTAGTGGCCTGACCGCGTTCAAGGACCGCCTGCGTCTGACCCTTGAATATGACTGCTATGCGGTCGCTGAGGTTCATTATCTCCTCTAGTTCCTCACTTATCAGAAGGATTCCGACACCGCTCTTTCTGAGTTTGAGAAGCTCTTTGTGAATGAACTCCGCAGCTCCCATGTCCAGTCCTCTGATAGGATAGACACAGACCAGGAATTTGGGTTTTCTGGCAATCTCTCTTGCCAGGATGACCTTCTGGATGTTTCCGCCGGAAAGGGAACCTGCGGCAGTGTTAATTCCCGGACAACGGATGTCAAACTCATCGCGCAGTCTGTTTGATGTGCTCTCGATTGCCTTGTTTCTCAGAATATGGTTCTTGGAGAATGACTGGCTCTCGCTGTCCTTGAGTATGATGTTCTCCTTTACGGACATCGAGGGAACAATGCCCTCTGTGTTCCTTTCCTCGGGAATATAACCCATTCCGGTTGCAATAACCTGTCCCGGAGTGAGGTTCTGGATCTCTTTTCCGAAGAACGTGATTGTTCCGCTCTCAGTCTTCCTGATTCCGTTGATTGCCTCTGCCAGCTCTCTCTGACCGTTTCCGGAGACACCTGCAAGTCCGACAATCTCTCCGGACTTGATTTCCAGGTTGAAATGATCAAGTGCCAGAAAGCCTCTGTCACTTCTGACGCAGAGGTCGTTGATAGCAAGCGCGACTTCACCTTGTGACGGCTCATCCGTGTTTGCGTTCACCTCAACCTCGTGTCCTGTCATCAGGGCCGCTATCTGCTTTGGTGTATAGTCTGCAGTGCTTCCCTCAAAGACAACCTTTCCGTGTCTGAGGATGCTGACCTTATGAGAGAGAGCCTTGACCTCATTGAGCTTGTGGCTGATGAAGATTATTGACAGCTCCGAACTCATCTTTTTAAGAAGCGCAATCAGGTCATCTGTTTCTTGGGGTGTGAGTGCACTGGTCGGCTCGTCCAGAATCAGGAACTTGGCTCCCAGACAGAGTGTCTTGACCAACTCCACTCGTTGCTGCTCACCTACGGCAAGCTGCCAGATATATGCATCGGGATCAACCTTGAGCCCGTATTTTTCTGATATCTCCGTGACCTTGTTTCTGACCATCTGCAGGTCAACCTTGATGCCCTTCCAGCTGTTCTTCATGCCGAGGGCGATGTTTTCAAGGACGGTCATGTTCGGTACCAGCATGTACTGCTGGTGCACCATTCCTATTCCGCAGTCGAATGCGTCATTAGGTGTTTTGAGCTGTACTTCTTCTCCGTTGATGAAAATCTTTCCCTCATCAGGCTGGTACAGTCCCATTATCATGTTCATCAGTGTGGTCTTGCCTGCGCCGTTCTCTCCGACAAGTGCAAGTATCTGGTGCTCACCCACGGTTAGTGAGATGTCATCACATGCAAGCACGCCGGGGAAGCGTTTGGTTATGTGCTCCACACGAAGTTCTGTGATTTTGTCAAATCGTGCCATCAGTTTTTGTTATAAGTGGTCATTAAAAATTGTGCAGGCCACCAGGACCTGCACATCTGAAACTTTCGAAATAAATCAGAGCTTTGAGTAATCGACGTCCGCCCAGTTGGAAAGAGTGTCGGCCTTTGCCTTGAACTCTGCCAGCTTGTCCTCGACAGCCTTCTTGATCTCCGGTGTGATCTTTTCCGCGCACTTGTCGTTCCATGCCCAGATGAAGCCGCCGTTTGAGAAGTTCATCGGGATGACCTCTCCGCCGAGCTTGCCGGCCTGGAAGGCCTCGACCAGTCCGATCAGGACAGCCTTGTAGTTGGATGAGGAGGCTGCGATGCACTTGTAGCCCTCATCAAGACCGATCTGTGCAATATCCTGTCCGACCCACCAGAGGTCCTTGTCTGGATAGCCTGCAACAGCTCTGAGAGATCCGAGAGCCTGCTGTGATGAGCCTGTAAGAACATCGTTGCCAGCTGCAATGAGTGACTCTGCGAACTCTGCTGACTTGACTGTGTCACCGAAGTCTCCGATATGGGTGACTGTGATCTTTGCGTTGGGGTTGACTGCCTGGACACCGAGGACGAAACCTCTGTTGTAGCGGGCTGAGTCACCGCCATCGATAGGTCCTACGACTCCGACCTTGTTAGCCTTGGTTGTGAGACCGGCGACAATACCTGAGAGGTAACCTGTCTCCTCTGACTGCGGCATGTAGCTGAATACGTTGTTTCCGATGATGTCGGTGGTTGTTCCGAAGGCGAACATGACATCCGGATACTCCTTGCTGACTTCCTCTGTGACAGATCTGTACTGTGAGCCGTGGAGGATGATGATGTTGAAGCCGAGGTTTACATATGTTGCGACTGCTGACTTGGCATCTGCAGGCTGTGTGTTCTCGACTGCCTTGTAATCTGCGATTGTTCCCTTGGGAAGCTCAGCCATTGCCTCGGTGATTCCGTCGTGCATTGCCTGACACCAGCCCTTGTCGTCGATTGTTGATGCGACAATCAGAGCAACCTTGATTTCCTTGGCCTTTGGTGCAGCGGCTTCCTGTGAACCGCCTGCGAAAACCATGCCCATTGCGAGCATTGCGAGAAGAGCGATGATAAGTGCTTTCTTCATGTTCCGTCTCCTGTTCAGTTTTTTGGGCCCGGGCTCACCCGGCTTCAACCCAATCAGTGTAATATGATTATATCATACTGATTTCTTAGAAGACAAACAATATATTCTATAACTGAAAATGTTGCATCTGCAACAAAAATCTTTTAAGTAGACAAAAATCAGAAATAAATGCAACAGAAAAGCGTCAATTCAGTCCCACAAACCTCTTGAGTGACACAAGATAACTGCGCAAATCCGCCAGAACCTTCTTCTTTGACGCATCAAGCGAGGTGTCTGCCAGACGTTCCTCAATCTTGCGTGAGACGAAGTTTATGTCATTGATCGGGTCGCCTGGCGGACAGAGGAGCCTGGTTGATGCGAATGACTTCCACTTGGCCATGTCATTGTCATCAAGCACCTTGGGATAGTTCCTGCACACGTGACGCCAGAGCATCTGCGGGCATCGTGGATCCTCGAATCTCAGGTTAAGCTTCAGCCGCTGCTCCGGAGGAGTGCTCCTGACAACGGAGAAGAGCTTTTTGTCATAGTCGCTGAAGAACTTGCTGTAAATCTGGAAATCGGGGTCATCAGGGTTCTCGAACTCATCGCCCTCATTGGAGCGGATCTTCAGGATCAGGGCGGTCCTGTTCTTGGTGATCTCCTCATAGCGACGCATGCAGCTGGCATAGTCAATTCCCAGCCTCTAGTAATCAGATGCACTGAGTGTGTTCACCGGAGCGATGAACGGGACGCGGTTGACGGCGATTCTGAGAACTCCCGGGACCTTGAACACATCTTCGGCCTTTGCGGCCAGAAGTGGTGCGATGTCCTTTGAGAGGTCAAAGCAGACTATTGTGTTCTCGTTCTTCACATGCGGGGTGATGGGCACTATCAGAGATGAGCATCCGTTGGGATTGGTGAAGGCTGCGCAGGTGTGAAGCACCGGCTTGGGGGTATCCTGTGGATCAAGGAGGTTCTTGACAGTGATCTTGCTCCTAAGTGTCAGATAATAGCTGAACAGCTTGGGCTGGATTTTCTTGATCAGTTTTGCCACTGCAATTGTCGCATTCACGTCAACCATAGCGTCATGTGCGCCGATCTGCTCTATGTGGTTTGCGGCAGTCATCTCGGTGAGCTTGAACACGGGGTTTCCGTTGGCGTTTGCAGGAGGCCAGCTGATTCCCTGTGGCCTGAGATCATGGCATGCACGCACCATGTCAATGATGTCCCATCTGGAGTTTCCGTTCTTCCACTCACGCTGATAGGGGTCCATGAAGTTCCTGTACAGTGCATTGCGGATGAACTCGTCATCGAACTTAAGCGTGTTGAAACCGCAGACACAGGTGCCCGGGACGCTGAAGATGTCATTTATCTTCTCAATGAACTCGCTTTCCGGCAATCCCTTTGCCTTGACCTCCTGAGGGGTTATTCCGGTGACCATGCATGCGGCAGGGTCGGGGATATAGTCTGCGGAGAGCCTGCAGTAGAGGATTACTGGGTCTCCGATTGGATTCAAATCCATGTCGGTGCGTTGTCCGGCGAACTGAGCTATCCTGTCATAGAAAGGATTCAGCCCGAACGTCTCAAGGTCATACCAGAAGAAAGTCTGCTCATTGTTACGCATATTTCAAATGTAGCACAAAAAAAACTTGAAAACAAAGGGAAAGCATGATTATAGTTGACATACAATGATACGACGTTTGACGATAGTTGGGTTGGTATCACTGTTGCTCTTGCCATGCCTCTTTGCCGAGGAGTCCGAACTTCCGCCGACTGACGCGGAGGTTCTTGATTCTCTGACTGTCATCATGGATTGTGTGTCCGCATCTCTTGTAACTGAGTGTACGGACAGCGACATTGACCTGCCGTGCAGCAATGTCTCCATGAATCAGGGCTCCATGCTTCCGAGAAGGATAGCCTACTTCCTTGCGGACCCGTCAGAATATGTGGACAAGCTTGCCCCGGCGGACTCGAACGGAGGTTTCTTTGCGGCCTTACTATCGCTTCTCAACAGTGCCACGGAGAATCCGCTTGTATCAGCAGTCTATGTGGCCATGTCCACCAGAGGCTACAGGGAAGGGGATTTCCTTCTTTCCGGCTATATCTCATTCACATATCCTGAGGGTGCCGACCTGGATCAGGTGCTGGCCATATGGTCCTCAAGGGAGAATACCGGGCAGAGCATAGGACTTTCAGTCGACATGCAGGTCTATGGCTCTAAGCTCTCGCGTCCCATGTATCTGAGCGGAGACTTCAGTCTCTCTGTTGACGATACGGGCGACATTGTCATATCCTCTGTGAATGTCTACAGAATAAACGGATTCGCATATCAGGGCGGTGAGTTCCGCATGTGATCCGCACAGTTCAGTGGCCGGAGGAGTTAATGAAACCACAGGTAGAGTCTTTTCTCAGAAAGCACATGCTCGATGCCGATCTCATAAGCATGGATGAGATCTGCGACAGATTCATGGATGAAATGAAGGCTGGTCTTGAAGGCAGGGCAAGTTCACTTGCGATGATTCCCAGCTTCTGTTCCCCGGAGGCAGAATTCAAGGCCGGCGAGACAGTGATTGTCATTGATGCTGGCGGAACAAATTTCAGAACCTGCCTTGTTACATTTGGAGAGGACCTTGAACCTGTGATCAGTGATTTCCGCAAAATCAGGATGCCGGGATTCGATAAAGAGGTAAGTGCCTCGGAGTTCTTCTCCATCATGGCCGATGAAGTCGGGCGCCTGATAGACAAGAGTGACAGGATCGGCTTCTGCTTCTCATACGCTGCTACAATCCTCCCGGATGGTGACGGAATACCAGAGTGTTTCAGCAAGGAGATAAAGGCTCCTGAGATCATAGGAAAACATCTTGGAAAGGAGATTCTTGCTGAGCTTGAGAGAAGAGGGCATGATGTCTCGAAAAAACGCATCATTGTCATGAATGATACGGTCACGACATTGCTGGCTGCTCAAAAGAATAACACCTCCGGTTCATATGACGGATGCATCGGATTCATCCTCGGAACAGGAACCAATACCGCATACATCGAGAAGAATGCCAACATCAAGAAGCTCGATGCCTCAGCATTCAATGGTGAACTGCAGATTGTCAACGTTGAATCCGGCTGTCTTGATCTCTGTCTGGGGGATCTGGACCTGAAGTTCTTCAACACCACAGCGGAACCTGAGAATTATCGTTTTGAGAAAATGATAAGCGGAGCCTATCTGGGACCGCTTGCACACGTTGTGATCTCAGCAGCTGTTGAGGAGAATCTTTTCAGCGAATCTTTCAGCCTTGCATTCTCCGAATTGGACACTCTTACAACAATTGAGATGAACTCCTTCCTTCTTGAGGAAGAGGACAGCATTCTCATGAAATGTGCGTCAAACGAAGAAGACTACGATACTCTCATGGAGATCCTCGGAAGCTTCATAGCACGAGCGGCAAAGCTCACTGCGGCCAATCTGGCATCGGCCATGCTAATCACTGATTACGGCAAGGACGAGGACCATCCGGTTCTGATCAACGCCGACGGGACGACATTTGACGTGACTGCATATCTTAAGAGCTATACTACGGAGTACCTTGACGCCTTCCTTGCTGAGAAGGGCAGACGTGCGGTCATCACACACATCTCGAACAGCCCTGTAATCGGATCTGCAATAGGTGCGCTGACACTCTGAAATCAGACCTCTCCCAAAGAGAAATCCCCGATGAT
>JAFZUN010000254.1 GCA_017618315.1 Spirochaetales bacterium | reverse complement strand
GCATACATGATGGCAAGACGAAGGTTCTTATCCTGTCCGATGATATCGGATGAACCGGAGAAGAAGAGGCTGGTTGCTGTTCCACCGACAGCCGAAACAACAGAGAACTTGCCGGAGTATTCTCCACCCTCAAGGAAGTTTGCGACCTGGGTCTTGTCAATTGCCTCAATCACATCGACAGTTCCGGTCTCAAGAGCAATAGTCTGCTGGGAAGGTTCGGAAACACTCAGGAACTTGATGGTCTTGTACTTTCCGGTCTGCAGTGTTGAGAGCTTTGAGGCATCCTTCTGCCAATAGTTCTCGTTCTTTGTCAGTGTCACATATGAACCTGCGACAAAGTCAACGACATTGTAGATTGAGGAAGAGATCGGCTGTGTGGCCATCCCGTCACCGCTCTTCTCGTAGGCGGCCTGGGAGACGATGTTCACAAGGCCGATGTTGGTCTCAAAGTTTCCGATAGCCGGATCTGTGAGAGTCATCTGGACGGTGTAATCATCAATGGCCTTGATGTCAGCCACATAGTTGGTGATGCCATTGGCAATAGTCATGTTGTAGCTATACACGACATCATTGGCAGTGATGTGGTTTCCCTCACTATCATAGATGTAGTCATATATTTTGATCGTGTACGTGGTGTTGTCCTCTGTGGTCCACTCGTAGGCGAGCTCAGGCACAAGAACACCGTTCTCGACATATGCAAGCTTCTCATACAGAGCATACGTAGCCGAACCGGTGGTGGCATACTGCACAAACGGTGACAGAGTTGTATATGTCACGTTATCTCCGATGACAAGCGAATCCTTAGCAACCGGTGTGGCTGCCTTCTCGGAGGATGCTGCTGCGAACATGGCACCGAGAGCGATGAACAAAACAAGTAAAGAAACAACTACTTTCTTCATTTCGGTCTCCTTTTATTTGATACTTCGATTATCACTCTCACTTTTCACGCATGTAAATTTACAATAGTTAAAAGCAATATCCGTTTCTTGGAAAAAGACAAAAAAATGTAATGATTTAAAAAATCATCAATAAATACAACCTTGCGATGACATTTTTCTGAAATTATTGTGTATAATTAGAAAACAGAAGTACAAGAACATGCGCAGATCCAGACTTACCACCAGAAACAGGAAATTCCTCGTCATCTATTCGGCAGTAATACTTTTCATCTGTATCCTGCTGGTCGTGATAACATCCCTTTTCTGTATAAGGACTGTCATGCGCATAGATATGGACAGAAAGCGGGAATCCTACAATCTACTCCTTGACTCCTATATCAAAGCCGCAGAATCCACAATTGAGATGAGTGCGACGAACATCATAAACGAAGCGCACAACTCCATGTCGCTCATTACCTTCATTTATAAACGTGCTGATGGAAACTACATAAAAAGCACATCCTACAACAGGGCCCTTCTGGACCTGACCAACATGACGGAGAGAAGTTCCTCAATAGTGAATGAGACTGTATTCTATGTCCCACGGACAGGTATCATACTGACAAGTTCCGGAAGCTATGGTGAGCTTCAATGGCAGAAGTCCGCATACAGAACCATGATTGAAGACTACGGCAGTGCGGAACTCATGGAAGAAGGAATAAAGCTCTTCAGAAGCGGTGACGGCTTCATAATCTCTTACGACATGATTCCGTACAACAACGGACCCCTGGCAATCCTTTTCATGGAGCTGGACATGGTCAAACTGGAAGACTACCTTTCGGGAATCTTCGAGACCGATCTTGATGTTGAGATCGTTGCCAGATATGAGAACGGCGACCCTGCATGGAAGACCGCCCAGAAGTTTGCCTCTGATGCGGATGGCAGGGACTATATTAGCGCCCGTTCGGAGAGATTGGGATGGACATTCACACTGTCTATTCCAAGCCTTGTGCAATCTGACACCCTGGGAATAATCCCGCAGCTGGGATTCTTCACTGCAACAGTGGTCATTGCCTTCACCTTGATCTCGGTTCTTGCCTCTTACATCCTGCTCAGGCCGGTTTTCTCAATCACCCATGCCATAGAGCAGACGACGATGGGCACAGAGGGAAAAGAATCCTACGTGGATGTAATAGAGAACATCTCTACCAGGCAGAAAGAGCTGGACACAACACTCCAGATAGTAGCCGACGATGTCCTGACTAACCTGTTCTCTTCACTTTTAGATGGAAAGACCAGAAGTTATGACACCATTAAGAACCTTCTTTCCGGAATCAAGAGCGACTTCACTACAACTGCGCTCTATGTTGCAATTGCTATTTCAGGAAAGGAAGGCATTGACGACACCGTCAGATTGTACTTCACCGGTTTCAATTCTCTGAACAACACTACCTCAATCATTATCCGCAGATCTGACGATCTTCTTGCAGTTGTCCTCCAGTTCAATAAGGTGGACACAACAATAATGGAAGCCAAGTCAAAGCTGAACATTCTGGAAGCGGAACTGAAGAGAAAGATTGAGAATATAGGAATGAACGCGTCCGTGTCATTCGGCTATCTCTGCCATTCTGTCATGGACATCCCCTTCTCATTCGACAAGGCCACATCAGGTGACACCAGCACTGAGGCAGGTATAGGCACATCACAAAGAATTGCACAGGCCGTGAAATCACTTCTTGAGAACGACTTTGAGTCATTTGACATACACATGGAAAGGGCTGTTCAGATTGAGACGGAGGGCAAGGATCCGGAAGAAATGAAACGAAGCCTTGCGCAGATACTGCACAGCTTCTCCGCCGAATTCTGTGGAGCCACTGCATCTGATGAGACCGCAATGCTCCAGTGCTGCTCCGAGTTTGAGTCAAATACAGCAGGCCTGAAAGATGCACAGGAGATCTCAAGACAATTCGAGATTGCAAAGAACAACATTATCCAGACCGCACAGACTGTTGTCAAAAAGAAGAACAACCCCTACATCCT
>JAFZUN010000253.1 GCA_017618315.1 Spirochaetales bacterium | reverse complement strand
TATCTCTGTGATAGAGTTATTATCCGGAGTTGACATCAGGAACAAGAACAGGTCCTCCGATATGAAAAAGGCCAAATTCTATGTCTGTCCTGTATGCGGCAATGTAATTCAGGCCACAGGAGAGGCCGTTGTGACATGTTGTGGCATTACGCTTCCGCCTCTTGAAGCAGAGACTCCTGACGAGGAACACGCGATAAAGCTTGAGGTTGTGGAGGATGAGTATTATGTCACAGTGGACCACCCCATGACAAAGACACATTACATCTCATTTCTTGCTGCGGTATCCGACCAGTGCATACAGTTCGTGAAGCTCTACCCGGAGGGAGGAGCTGAGACCAGATTCAAGATCAACCGCGTCGAACGAGTATACGCATACTGTAACCATCATGGGTTGTTCTCCCTTGATCTGAAGTCACGCAGGCGGATCAGCTAGAACAGCTGGCAAAAACAGGATAAAGGCGCTATTCTGCACCTATGACAGATGAAATCAGACAAGCACTGTTCGGGATGCAGGATCCCAAATACCGGGATTTTCAGGTAAAGCTCATTCCCGGCGCTGAAGCCGAAAAGATGATCGGGGTCAGGACTCCAGATCTCAGAAGCTATGCCAAGGAGCTTCTGAAGCGTGGTGATATATCGGCATTCCTTTCAGAGCTGCCTCACAGGTATTTTGATGAGAACCAGCTGCATGCCTTCATCCTTTCTGACATGAAGGACTATGAGACCTGCATGAGGGAGGTTGAACGCTTTTTGCCTTACGTGGACAACTGGGCGACATGTGACCAGATGTCTCCAAAGGTGTTCAAAAAGCATAAAACCGAGCTTCTGGAGCATGTTAAGGCATGGCTTGGTTCAGATAAGACATATACTATCAGGTTCGGTGTGGGAATGCTTATGGAGCACTTCCTTGATGATGACTTTGACCTCTCCTATCCTGAGAAGGTCTGTCAGATCAGATCCGGGGAATACTATGTGAACATGATGAGGGCATGGTATTTCGCCACAGCCCTGACAAAGCAGTATGAGGCTGCGGTTGTGTTCATTGAGAAAAGGAAGCTTGACATCTGGACACATAACAAGGCAATACAGAAGGCTCTTGAGAGCTACCGGGTAACACCCGAGCACAAAGAATACCTTAGAAGCCTTAAGATTAAGTGATTGGATTACGGAGGACAATGATGGAACTTGAAAGAAAATATGCGGAATATGCAGCAGAGCAGGCAATTGAGCTTCTTAACATAGACAGCCCGTCAGGCTTCACCAAAAAGGCTGCCACATGGGTTCTTGACTCCTTCAATGCTCTTGGATTCAAGGCACAGCTGACAAACAAGGGCGCGGTCCTCGTGGACCTTGGAGGAAAGGAGACTGAGAACGGAGCAGTGCTTTTTGCCGCACATGCAGACACCCTCGGAGCCGTGATTGCGGAAATCAAAGGTAACGGCAGGCTCAGGCTCTCAAATATCGGAGGCCTTAAGGCCTGCAACACCGAGACCGAGAACGTCAATGTCTACAGCCGCAAGGGCGATGTCTTTGAGGGCACAATCCAGCTTATCAATGCATCTTCCCATGTGAACAAGGAGCTGGACAGCACAGTCCGTGACTTCAATACCGTGGAGGTTGTGCTGGACGAGGATGTGAAAAGTGCTGACGATGTCAGAAAGCTCGGCCTTGAGGTCGGAGATTTCGTATGTCCATGCCCGAGGGCACATATCACCAAGTCGGGCTACATCAAGAGCCGCTATCTCGATGACAAGCTGTCTGTCGGAATCCTTTTGGGAGTTGCAAAGTACATAAAGGACAATAATGTGGCTCTGCCCAGAAAGGTCTTTGTCCTTGTCACCGTCTACGAGGAGGTTGGACACGGCGGAAGCACATCCATTCCCGAGTGTGTCAGAGAGGCCATCAGCGTTGACATGGGATGTGTGGGTTCCGGGCTCCAGTGCACGGAAAGGCAGGCATCGATCTGTGCCAAGGATTCTGGCGGGCCTTACGATTATGATGTGACCGATGCCCTTGTGAAGGCGGCTATCAAGGAGAAGGCTGACTATGCGATTGACGTGTACCCGTTCTATGGCTCAGACGTGGAGGCAGCCCTCAGTGCCGGCTTTGACATCAAGCACGGCCTGATAGGTTCCGGTGTCTATGCCAGCCACGGCTATGAGAGAAGCCATATAGATGGCGTCTTCAACACAATGAAGGTCATCAAGGGTTATCTGGGCATCTGATCCGGTTGCCGCATTTCATATCACGATAAATCGCCAGAGTCTGGCCTGATCCTCTTCTGATGCATATGAGATGCCGATACGGGGTGTGGCTTTTATCTGTGGCCTTGTGCCATCGTCCTCAAGCCAGATCAGGTCTGACTCGGTAAAGGAGACTGCGTTTAGATTCCTGCCTATTCCCATTGCCTTTGTGACCCTGCCCGGTCCCGGGAAGCCCTCGACACCTCTGATAAGAACGGCCTGCGGATGATTCTCAGGCCCGGTGACAATGTTGAGCATGTTGTGCATCCCGTAGCACAGATAAACATAAGCCACGCCGCCTTTCTTGTACATGACATCTGTGCGTGCCGTGCGCCCGTGATGAGCATGACAGGCAGTATCATCCTCTCCAAGGTAACACTCAGTCTCCGTTATCCGCTTTCTGAGAATAGTGCCGTCAGGTTGGCGGACACACAGGATCATCCCGCAAAGGGATTTTGCAGCTGAGAGAGCGTCATTCTGATAGAAGTCCGCATTCAGGCGTTTTGTGGTCATTGCGAGTTCAATTATTGCATATAATGGTACATTAATTGTGCGGTATTTGTTTTTTTCTTTATAATTGATATGTGGAACGGAGGCTTGAACAATGTTTTTCTGGTTACTTACACCGATTCTCACTTACAGGTGGCTCTTGATTGCTGCTGCGGTACTGCCGGCAATAGTTCTTCTTGTCAAAGTCTATAAGTCAGACAGGTTGGAGAAGGAGCCTCTTTATCTGGTCGGACGTCTTGTTCTTGGCGGCATTATTGCAACATTCTTTGCCCTTATAAGTGAGAGAGTCTTCAGTGCTCTGCTTAACGCAACGGTTCCACAGGCCTCCAAGGCTTACAATGTGATCCTTTACTTCGGAATAGTGGCCATTTCCGAGGAGTTGTCCAAGTTTGTCCTTCTCAAGAGGCGCACATGGAATAACCCGGAGTTCAACTGTCTCTACGACGGTGTGGTTTATGCCACTGCTGTATCTTTGGGCTTTGCACTCTGGGAGAACATCTCTTATGTGACTATGTACGGATTCGCCACGGCCCTTGTCAGGGCTGTCACCGCAGTTCCAGGCCACGCCTGTTTCGGTGTTTTCATGGGTGTCTTCTACTCACTGGCCAAGAGCAATGATTATCTGGGCAACAAGGAGCGAAGCAGCTTCTTCAATGTCCTTGCAGTGGTTGTTCCGGTACTCCTTCACGGCGCATATGACTATATCGCATCAATGGAGGTGCAGGACTTCAGCTGGACATTCATCATCTTTGTCGTTGCTCTCTTTGCAGTCTCCTTCTTCTTGGTCAACAGGATGGCCAAGAACGACCACTATCTTGCCGGCAGCTGGAGGGTCAGGCACTGAGGCGGTATTTGATTGAACTGTGGGATTTTGTTCCTTTCTTCCCGTGTTTATCTTTCCAATAAAAATCTGAGTTCTATTATATTTTTATTGGAAAATACAATAAAAAATCCAAAAATTGATAAATTTATTGTATGATGAAAACATGAACAAGAAAGAACTGCTTGAAGAACTCACAAAGATGAGCAACGAGCTCGGTACGATAATCTCTTACATTGAGAAACATCCTGTCATGAAGATTGATGGTTCGATTCTGGTCTGTGCAAATGACAACGTCTGTTATCTTTATCATATGACAAGTGATGGCAAACGTGTTTACCTTGGTAAGGATAAGGAAGACGAAATCCGAAATCTCTCCAAGAAGGCCCAATACACGAAAATGCTGTCAGCCGCCCGCAAGGAGATGTCACAGATAGTGCGATGCCTGAAAGCGCTTAATTCCGGATCCGGGATTACCGACATAGATGATGTGTATCCATCTCTCAACGAAGTAATCAGAAAGAAAGTGGGTCCGTTCACTATGACCGATGATGGGTTTGTTAATAAATGGCTGAAGAAGAACAGTTATCTGCGAGACAGGAAGCAGATGAACGGTCAGAACAAGACCTTGAAAGGGGAATATGTCAAATCCAAGAGCGAGGTCATCATTGCCGACAGGCTGACATATTATGGAGTCCCGTATGTCTATGAGGTCACTACCGCAAAAGATGCATTTGACGAGATGAGAAGTCCGGATTTCCTGATTCTGAACAAAAGGACGAAGAAGGAGTACTTCTGGGAGCATCTCGGTAGGATGGGTGACCCTCAGTATGCAGCCAAGAACCAGGTCAAGATGGAGCAGTTCGCAAGGCAGGGCATAATTCCAGGGAAGAACCTGATAGTCAGTTTTGAGTGTTCGGAAAGGCCTCTTAGCACAGAATATGTGGATTCAATCATAAAGGAGATGCTGATATGATCATCAAGGAATTCGATTATCTGATGAAGGACGGGAGGAAGGCACATGTAAGAAGTCCCAGAGAAGAAGACGTAATGGATGTTCTGGATCTTGTTCATGCGGTGGCTTCTGAGACACATTTCCTGATGAATTATCCCGAAGAGTGTGACAGGTATACCCCCGAGGGAGAGAAGGCACTGTTTGAGAGAGTCAACAGCTCGGAATATGAGGCTATGCTCCTGTGCCTTGTGGGAGCGAAACCGGCTGGAATCTGCTCAGTCAATTTCAACAACAAGATAAAGACAAGGCATAGGGCCTCGGTCGCCATATCCTTATTGCACGATTATTGGGGACAGGGATTGGGGACAAGGCTCATGCAGGAGATGATTGAAATTGCAAAAGGGCGTGAATGCGTCAGTCAGATAGAGCTGGACTTCATTGAGGGCAACACGCGTGCACGTGCCTTATATGAGAAGATGGGATTCAGAATCACCGGGGTGAAGCCCAACGCCATCAGACTTAAGGATGGCACCATGCTCAATGAGTATTCTATGATTCTCTATGTTTGAATAAAAAAACAGATATCACCATAAAACCGGCAATATCTGCTATTTTTCGGAGTGATAGGGATTCGAACCCTAGGTGAGGACGAGCCCCACACCAGATTTCGAGTCTGGCTCCTTCGACCACTCGGACATCGCTCCAACTTGGTGCATTATTACCTTATTTAATGCGTATGTCAAACGTTGCAATGGAAAAGAATCCATCTATTGACAAACGACAGAACTATCATTATGTTTTAAAAGCTATTGGATGGATGTCCGAGAGGTC
>JAFZUN010000033.1 GCA_017618315.1 Spirochaetales bacterium | reverse complement strand
TCACGGACCTGAAGCCAGTGGCCGGCAACGGCTCCGGATACAGCGTGCTTCAGGATTTAGCCAAGTCTCCGGTTAGTGTCTCAAGGCTCCAGACTGCGATTGAGAAATTCGCCGAGATGCTTAATTCCGAGAAGAGAAGGCTGGGCAAGCTCACATTCAATGATGTCGTTGGCATTTCTCTTTGCGCGCTGAGGGACAATCTGGAATTGCGAACCATCTTCAAGAACCGTTTCAGGTTCATCATGATTGATGAGTTCCAGGACAACAACTCGATCCAGAGGGATCTTTTGTACCTGCTAGCGGAGAAGAGAACTCTCCGTGGTGAGGCCCGACGCATTCCGACGGTTGATGAGCTTGAAAGTGACAAGCTTTTCTTCGTCGGAGATGAGAAGCAGTCAATCTACCGCTTCAGGGGTGCGGATGTCTCGGTGTTCCGTCATCTTCAGAAGGAGATCGGCAGAAACGGCAGATGTCTGAAGCTGAGCATAAACTACAGAAGCAACCCGGCCCTGATCAAGCACTTCAATGAGGTCTTCAGCGAGATTCTCGCGGAATCAGATCAGGATTATGATGCCAGATATGAGCCCATCAATGCCGGACGTACTGCCTCTGGTGACAAATGCAAGATAGTATTTGCCCTCTATGATAAGGCAGACATTCAGGATCCTGATATGGATTCGGGTATTCTGGAGGCTGAGGCAATAGGGAAATACTGTGAGAGGATTCTGACCACAGATGATTTTTTGGTTGACGATGAGCGGCCAAAGCCATCTGACATAGCCATTCTGTACCGTTCGGGAACAAACCAGATGAACATAGAGAAGGCCCTCAAGCGCAGAGGCATAGACTATCAGATTGCTGAGACAAGGTCTCTTATGCTGGATGCCGTGGCAGGTGATTTCTATAGTTTCCTCAACTGCATTCTCTATCCTTATGATACTCGAAGCTACATAGCACTCCTGAAGTCTCCTTTCTGCGGTATGTGTGACCAGAGTATAGATAATGTCATAAAAGGCTCTGAACCACTTGATGTGGATGAAAAGCGTTATGAGCATATCTGCGCTTTCCTTGAGCAGATGAGAGTGCGGGCATTCAGGATGACCGTTCCTGAGGTGATAGAGACGCTCTATATAGAAGGCGGATATAAGGCTTTCCTGGACAAGAGCAAGGACAGCCGGACATTTACCGAGCATTACGAGTATCTGTTCTCATATGCTGTGAGTTATGAGTCCGAGGGAAGGTCTCTCACTGATTTCACCCGTTTTATCCGCGATTATATCGGAACCAGCGAAAAGCTTCCGGATGTGGATGTTCTTCATAAGGAGAAAAGCGGTGTTCAGCTCATGACGGTCCATAAGTCCAAGGGACTTGAGTTCAAGGTAGTCATTTACTGCGGAACCGGATCCAAGCCCAGGAACGATGGGGGAAGCATTGTCTTCAAGTACAACGGTGATCTTTTGGCATCGGAGAACAAGCAGATACTGAAGATCCTGGAGGATGACCGAAAGGCCAAGGAGCAGGCCGAGCTCAGGCGCCTCATGTATGTGGCATTCACCAGGGCTAAGGACCATCTGATAGTGATGGGCGGCTATGAGATGACATCAAAAGGTCTGATGTCAACAGCGGATGTATTCAAGTGGTATGCCTCCGTCACGGAGTTTGATTCTACTTCCAAAACATGTGAATGCAAGGATGTGACCGTGGAGGATATATCAGATACAGTTCTTCTCAGACAGGCTTCCGGCTCTGAGAGCATCAATCAAGAGAAGCTTCCCATTGTTGAGTTCGCCAGCAGAGCAAGAAGGGTCAGCGTCACAGGAGACAAGAAGCATTCTGATGTAAATAATGGCCCAAATAAAGGAATAATGTTAAGAAATATTA
>JAFZUN010000252.1 GCA_017618315.1 Spirochaetales bacterium | reverse complement strand
GATTCCTATCAGCGTTGATGTGGCGCTTCTGAGCCCGTACCCCGGCAGGTAGAACAAAGTCTCTGCTGACAGGGCAATGGAATGGGCCGCAAAGACCGTGGTTCCCATTGAGGAGACAAGGGATGCAAAGACAATATGTCCCAGGCAGCTTACGGTGCTTGTAGCAAGCGCGGGAAGCCCTATCTGCACCGTCTCCCTGCATATGTCCCTGTCAAACCTAATCTGCTTAGTGCACTTCAGCACTGGGCTTTTCATCATGACAATGAACATCGCCACTCCTGCAGCAACTGAAGAGACAGCTGTTGCAATTGCAGCGCCAGTGACACCAAGGCCTGCAGTGTAAATCAGCAGGTAATTGAGAATCACGTTCAGCACATTGGCAATGAGGTTGATCACAAATGGAGTTCTTGTGTCCTTCACTGCCCTAAGCGCACATGCACATATGATGCTGGAGGCACGGAACACAAGAGGAATGGAGATGATGCCGAAATAAACGGAAGCCTGCCTTTGGATTGAGACATCGGCCTGCATCCAGATTGGAATCACAGGGCTCAGACCAACAGCCAATGCCCCTATGACCAGACCGGACGCAAGAATGTAAATGACAATCTGGGATGAGACCTTGCGGATCTTTTCCTGGTTCCCTGCCCCGTATGCTGAAGAGACTATGGCCACCACCGCCACACCGATAGCAGAGAAAGCGCTTCCTATCAGCCAGTTGACAGATGTGGTGAGGCTGACGGAACTAGTTGCGGCAGCGCCCAGACGTCCCACCATGGCAGTATCGACATACTGGAGCAGAGTAGTGAGTATCTGCTCCAGTATGACCGGAATGGCCAGAACAATGAGGCTTCTGAAGTTCCTGCGCCGCTCAAGCTTTTCCATTACAGGAGATTATTTGACTTCAACTCCTGTAATCTTGTTTCCCTCGACCTTGACGGTAAGTGTCATGTAAACCGGGTTGTCAGTGAGATCCCATGACCTGCAGTACATGAACTCAAGATCAAACTCTCCGTCCTTTGAGAAATCGATGTCGAACTTGAAGTATCCGCCTACTCCGACCATCATCTCAGGTGCTGCGTTCTGCTTGTAGCTGGGTTCAGATGCGGTGATTGACTTATCCAGCTTGCCCTCATCAGTATTGAGCATCCACTGATAACCGGTTGTGGGATTGCCCTCGATATCCAGAGTCAGTGACAGGCCGTCAGCATGGATGCTGTACTTGTAGTTATGGCATTCGCCATCAACAGACAGACCATCTTTCTTGACAGATGTCTTACATGAGACCGCACAAAGCAGTACTGCCACAATAAACAAGACGAAACAAGTTTTCTTTAACATTTCTTTTTTCTCCCTTTTCTACTTTATTTAATATGCTTGAAATTCCCATATGTCCTTGTGACAGGAGTCACAACGACAAAGGTGTCTTCGAAATTCCTCAATACTCTCTCGAAATCAGCTATCTGCCTGCGGTTAACCACACAGATCAGAAGGCTCTTGTCGGTGTGCGAATACATTCCTCTTGCCGGAAGCACGGTACATCCGTGATGCAGCTGGCTCATCAGCGCCTGGGAGAGTTCCTCAGGATTTGATGTGATAATCTCAAACTTGGCTGCTGTCCTGGCTCCCTTGAGGATCAGGTCCCCGATCCTGGAGGTCACAAAGCTGTAGATGATGCACAAAATGACAGGCGCATAGTCCATTCCGTAGGCAAAGAATGACAGCGTGGCCACACCGACATTGATGCCGAAAACCAGCCAGACAAGATTAATCGAAGGTTTCTTGTGGATTACAAGTGCAGCCACAATATCCAGACCGCCCGTGCAACCGCCAAGGCGAATTGCCACACTGTAGTTGAATCCGCTGAATACGCCTGCTGCAACTGCCGCCATTATCCTTTCCCCGCCATCACCTCCACTGAACATCAGCTTTGACAGATCCAGATTCCTCAGCAAAATGCTGGAGACAGAGAAGACCACGACATAAATGAATGTGGCAATAGCATATTTCTTGCTTCTCAAGACATAGAAAGCAGCTATTAAAAGTGGAATGTTCAGGAACAGGTACAGCATACCGAAATTGATTCCGAACACATGTCTGATGATGGTCAGAATACCGTTGAGTCCTGACGGTGCAAAGTTGTTCGGGAAGACAAAGACCTGGAAATTCAATGCACCCAGAACCGCAATGACGGTGACTATCAGATAATCCAGAACCATTTTTGCTTTTGTGTTCATGTTCCTATTTCCTATGCAGAATCGTACATGGTTTCAGGGAGTTTAACAATACATGGTCCAATAAACGAAAACGGCCACCCGATTTGGTGACCGTTTCGTTTGTGTGCCGGATTATTCCGAACAGACAATCCTGATCAAGGTGTGACATCGCCGTCAGTGCAGTGGATTACGCAGTCGTCTGACAGTCCACCTTCCCATCCGCTTTCTTTGGTTACAGCTGCCCACTGCTCCTGTGTGCCCTCATATGTGATACTGTAAAGGTTGCATGATTCGAATGAGCTCTTGTAGAGGCTAGTAATGCTGACAGGAATTGTTATATGCCGAATATTAGATCTATATAAGACGTAACGGGGTATATTTGTCGTTCCTGACGCAAACACGATGTCACATGTGCAATACCAGAATGCAGTGGTATTAATCCAACCAAGACTTGCCGGCAATGTCATACTGATGTCTGCCGTACATTCATAAAATGTATATTGTCCGATAGTTGTGACAGTTTCCGGAATAGTGATTCCTGTGATTCCATCACAGCTTTGGAACATATAATCGGGGATTCTTGTGCTTCCGTTTTGGATTGTTACATTGGCAG
>JAFZUN010000251.1 GCA_017618315.1 Spirochaetales bacterium | reverse complement strand
GGCTCAGGCTTGCAGACTCAATTGAGAAATCCACCGATATGACAGGTGGCCTTGTAGAGGTCACATATATTGCGCAGGACCGCTCTGAGAGCTCTGAGATATACTCCGAGCAGAACAGCTGCCCTCACTGCGGAATCTCCGTCGGAGAGATTCAGCCCAGACTCTTCTCATTCAACAACCCTTTCGGGGCCTGTCCTGAGTGCAACGGACTTGGGTTCAAGAACGAATATGATGTGGACAAGATAATTCCTGACAGATCAAAGAGTTTTGATGATGGTGCAATAGCATCGCTTAATCCCAATGCGGGCTGGGGACGTGCAGGCTTCGAGGCTTTTGCCAAGAGCCACGGCTTTACGCTCAAGACACCATTCAACAAGCTAACGCCCGAGCAGTTTGATGCAGTCTTGTACGGATCCGACCGCAGATTCAAGATGGATTACGAGGACAGGATGGGGTCAATGAGCATCAACAGGCGCTGGCATGGTGTCATAAATGACCTCAAGCGCCGTTATGCAGAGACAGAGAGCGTTGCAATAAGGACCTGGATCAGCTCATTCCAGACAGAGATTGAATGTCCTGTCTGCCATGGGGAGAGACTGAGGCCTGAGGCCCTGAGCGTCTGTGTGGGCGGAAAGAACATCAATCAGGCCACGGCAATGAACATCCGCGACAGCTATGATTTCTTCTTGAGTCTGAATCTCACCGAGAGCCAGCAGAAGATAGCTTATCAGATCATGAAGGAGATACGCTCACGCCTGACATTCCTCAAGAATGTTGGTCTGAGCTATCTGACCATGAACAGGAATGCCGGAACCCTAAGTGGTGGAGAGGCACAGAGGATACGTCTTGCAACGCAGATCGGAAGCGCGCTGAGCGGTGTGCTATATGTCCTGGATGAGCCTTCCATTGGTCTGCACCAGAGGGACAACCAGAGGCTGATTGACACTCTCAAGAGCCTGAGGGACCTGGGAAACACCGTGCTTGTGGTGGAGCATGACGAGGCAACCATCAGAAGCGCCGACTATGTCGTGGATATGGGGCCTGGTGCAGGAGAGCAGGGCGGTTATGTAATTGCCCAGGGAACTCCAGAGGAGATAGAGAAGAATCCGGACAGCATCACCGGGCAGTTCTTGAGCGGCAAGATCAGAATTCCCGTGCCGTTCATGAGAAGACCCGGAAACGGAAAGCATCTTAAGGTTCTGGGTGCCACAAAGAACAATCTCTACAATGTGGATTTTGACATCCCGCTTGGAAAGCTTGTTGTTCTGACCGGTGTGTCAGGCTCCGGAAAGAGCACGCTCCTGAATCAGATTCTTACTCCGGCCTTGCGCGACAGGTTCAACAGGAAGCCTGAGCGCTTTGAGGGATACAGGGAGATCATAGGTGCGGAGAACTTGGACAAGCTGATCCAGATTGACCAGAGCCCTATCGGTAAGACGCCGCGTTCCAACCCGGCCACTTATGTTGAGGTCTGGAGCCACATCAGGGATCTATTTGCAAGTCTTCCTGAGAGTAAGGCCCGCGGCTACAAGGGTGGAAGGTTCAGCTTCAATGTCACAGGCGGCAGTTGCGAGCACTGTCATGGAGACGGAAATATCAAGATCGAGATGAACTTCCTGCCTGATGTCTATGTCACATGTGACGTCTGCCACGGAAAGAGGTTCAATCAGGAGACACTTGCAGTCCATTACAAGGGAAAGAGCATTGCAGATGTCCTGGACATGACTGTAAGCGAGGCCCTGGATTTCTTCCAGGCGGTTCCGCCCATCAAGCGAAAGCTTCAGACTCTGGAGAGTGTGGGACTTGGGTACATCAAGCTGGGGCAGAGCGCACTTACACTCAGCGGAGGAGAGGCTCAGAGAGTCAAGCTCTCACTTGAGCTGAGCAAGATAGGAACAGGCAAGACATTATATGTGCTGGACGAGCCTACGACGGGACTTCATTTTGCGGACATCAAGAAGCTGATGGAGGTTGTGGACAGGCTTGTTGAGGCAGGCAACACAGTCATCATGATTGAGCACAACATGGATGTGATCAAGCTTGCTGACCACATCATCGACCTCGGTCCTGAGGGCGGAGACGGCGGCGGTCATATTGTGGCCCAGGGAACTCCTGAGGAAGTTGCCCTCTGCAAGGACTCATATACTGGTTTTTATCTTAAACAAATATTACAATAGCATACTAGAATATGCATAAGCGTGTACTGATTGTCCTGCTGCTTCTATTGGCTGTCATATCGGGTGCCTTCGCAGATGATCTGCTGAGGCACTCAATACAATCATGCACGCATGATGAGCTTGTGGCCATGTGCATGGCATACAACCTTGATCCGACTCTCTCTGATGAGCTCATGATTGCACAGCTTCTTGAGTACTTCAACGTGCGGACAGAGACAGAGGAGGTGGAGACCAAAAAGGAGCCGGAGAAGGCCACATCCATCGGGATTGACCATGCGGATCAGCTCTACAGTTCGGATAATGTGGTGATACTGTCCGGAAACGTCAGTATATCCTTCACCACGGATGACGGGACCAGAAGCCTTGTGGCTGACACCGTTGCCATTGACCTGGACTCAAAGATCCTCGAGGCAACAGGCACAGTTGAGTTAGGCGGAACCGATGAGGCCGAGCGTGTCTTCACGGGAGAGGTGGTGAGCCTGGACTGGAGTGACCTTGATGTTATTGTATATGACGGAACAAGTTCCACCACAAGGACAAATACATCTGGCACAAGCATTGTGTTCTATGTGGCAGGTGAGACGGTCTCTTATGCGGGACCGACATCCGGAATACTCTTCCGCAACGGAACAATCGCCACCACTGAGCTTGACCCGTACTGGAGCATATCGGCAAACAAGCTCTCACTGTCGGAAAGGGACCTTTTCGTTGACAGGGCAATCTTCCGCCTTGGACGCGTTCCCATCTTCTATTTCCCGATATTCTTCTATCCGGGGACAACGCTCTCATTCAATCCTGCCATAGGTCTTTCCAGCGATAAGGGCGCGTTCCTGACAACGACATACGAGCTTTACGGGGTCTATCCCAAACTCGGGGTTCTGGGCACGAAATCCAAGTCTGACTCGGAAGGCGGCTCAACGACTGAGGATGACACTGATTACGCCGGTGCAATAACATCCTTCCTGGAGACCGATGATGACACCGAGATGATACATGACGGCTTCTACTATCGACCGGTGAAGGACGGTGAGGATCTCGGAGACCTTGAGACCTGGGCGCGTGACACGGGAAGCTATTTCGCAATCTTCGCGGACACATATGAGAAGATGGGCCTTGTCGCTGGAATCGACACATTGAATTACCTGCTGGATAAGAGCCTCAGCATAGGTGCTACCGGAGCCGTGGGCTACATGGCCAATCAGGTTTCAGAGCTTCCGCGTTTCAGGTATACGTTCGACTTCAATCTCAGCTACAAGAAGGGTGGTTTCAACGCAATCGCCAAGCTTCCTGTCCTGAGCGACCCATATGTGCGCAGGGATTTCCTGAACAGGAATACTTCCTTTGCTCTGGACGCTCTTCTTGGCTCCGAGCAGTTCTTCCCCAACACTTATAACACGCAGACGACCTACACATGGGTGGTCAATGCTTCATACAACAAGAAGATAGGTAACTTCACTTTCAACGTCAGCTCGCTGAAGGCGGACATAGACTACAAGCTTGTCTCCGAGGTGAACGACCTCAAGGAGACGACATACCGCGCCGATATCGTTGAGGGCTCGCTGCCTTACCTGAGCTTCACCTCAAGCGGCACGTTCCTGAACATCCAGGGCAAGAACCGAGAGAGCACAAGGACACTTGATTACACAAGCGAGCTCGCGCAGAGCTTCCATGATGAGAGGTCCTCCATTGAGCTTCCCGAGGTGGAAGAGGGTGAGGAGAAGAAATCAGAATCCGATAACCTTTTCAGCTCTTATGCCGGACCTGCATTGAACCTGGAGGAGAAAACCGTCTCCAAAGCAGGAAACATCAAGGCCGGATACACGTTCAGCCAGAGTCTGGACAACATCTACAAGGCGGATCTCGAGCACGACAACTTCTACACCAAGGGCAACGGATCTGTCTATGTCAGCGCTTCGGCACCGGGACAGTGGTTCGATGTCACCGAGACCGTCAAGCCCCAGTTCAACTTCTCACGCACTGAGAGCGGCACATCGGTCGACGAGCTTTACCTGACATCGGAGCTGAAGGCCGGCATTCCCAAGGCGGGCGTCACATACAACCTGACACAGAAGGTCTACAACTACTACAACAAGGTCACCACCACAACCACAGACACCACCGACAGATGGGGTGAGTGGGACAAGACCGATGTCACAGTACACAACCTTAATTTCTCCAAGAAGATAAGTTCATTCACACTGGGCTTCTACTTCCAGCTGAAACCGCTGACAGAGATCATCAAGCCGTCATTGGCTTACTCGAGAAGCGGCTTCACGGCAAGCGCCGACTTCTCCATGAAGAGGCCTGCGGAAACCGAGGAGTTCAAGAAAGATGTGGCCAACCTCAATCTCTCATACACGAATTCGGTTTTCTCGTTCTCGCTTGCCAACAAATATGACTTCACCAAGGTGGAAAGCGATGACTCTGAGTTCTGGGACGGTTACTCGCTGACACAGAAGGCAAGTCTGAAGCCGGTCAAGGGCCTGACCATTACACAGAGCTCTGCTTACAAGAACAAGTTCGAGGCAACAAAGCTCCAGTTCGGTGCGACTTATGTCCTTGATACAAGTGTGCTGGACCTGAATGCAAACGCATCAATGAGCTTCAAGGACAAGGAATATGACAAGGACATCCTTAATCTTGGAATCAAGCTCTCACAGGACAAGATCACGTTCTGGAAGGGCAGGATGGGCATGGACAGCTCCCTGAACCTTGCATTCAACTACGATTTCCAGAACCCGTACAGGACAAGTTTCACCGTCAGCTACACGTTTGAGTTCGGGATTGCAGAGTTCCTTGATCTGGCAATCAGCGTCAGCAGCGCAAACAAGACATTCGCCAGATACTACCAAAACGGAGAGTTCAGCTTCTCCAGCATGATTGAGGATCTTGCCAGGTCGTTTGATTTCTTTGGT
>JAFZUN010000250.1 GCA_017618315.1 Spirochaetales bacterium | reverse complement strand
GCAAGAAGATGGAGATAATCACGGACAATCAGGTACTTACAGGTGAATTTCTGGTAGGATGCATATCAAACGCAAGGACAATCGGAAGCCTTAAGCAGCTTGTTCCGGATGACGTTGAGCTAAAGGATGGCCTACTTGAGGGTCTGTTTGTGCAAAAACCGACAAATCTTGCACAGTTCAGCCATGCAATGGATCTCCTCATCTCAGGAAACATGGACAATCCGGAGATATTCTCAATCAAATCCAGCCGCTTTGAGATCAAAACCGATGAGGACACTCACTGGACCCTTGATGGGGAAGACGGAGGAATTCATAAGGATGTTCTGATTCAGGACTGCAAGCAAAGCCTGACAATGATACTGCCATGAACAGGTTCTTGGGTCATCTTAGGACAATTACAAAGCACCGCCATCTGGTGATGCGGCACTGCTTCAAGGCCGGCATCCCTTGGAGGGGACTTCTCCATGACCTCTCAAAATACAGTCCGACAGAGTTCATACCCGGGGTGCGCTTCTACACAGGAGACAGAAGCCCCACTGCTGGAGAGAGAAAGCACTACGGGTTCTCAAAGGCATGGATGCATCACAAAGGACGCAACAAGCATCATTACGAGTACTGGAATGATTTCTCTCTTGAGACTCACAGGAACGAGCCGGTCAAGATGCCGCTTGTGTTTGTGATTGAGATGTTCTGCGACCGTATTGCCGCGTGCAAGGTTTACCAGAAAGAGAAATACACGGACTCAAGCGCTCTTGAGTATTACAGGAGACGCCTTGGTGAGGAGGACATGCATCCTGAGACATCAGCACTTCTAGGAAAGCTTGTCACCATGCTGTCCGAAAAAGGAGAACGCGAAACTTTCTCCTACATCCGAAATGATCTTAGAAAGCAAAAGGACTACTGATGTTTTTTTGCAAGCAGCAGAGACAACGGTAAGTATCATTGGCTCATGCTTCAGTTCGCTGGTGCACTGCGAAGAGATTTTTTTCAAGCAGCCGAGACAATGTCAAGTATCATTGGCTCATGCTTCAGTTCGCTGGTGCACTGCGATGAGATTTTTTTCAAGCAGCCGAGACAATGTCAAGGAATAAGCGAAAGACAGTGCTTGCTGCACGGCTTGAGCGAAATGACGAAGAGATTGTCCGGATGTTTGCAAAAAGAAAGAAAAAGGAACTTCCGCTTTTGACAGCTTCAGTTCCCTTCCCGGCTCCTTTGCCTGACAGGCATCCGAAGCCACTCTTTTCTCTTTTTGTATAACGAGCGGCTTTAGTATATCATAAGAAATCAGGTGCGGCACGAAAAAAAACACAAAAAACCCGTAAGAAATGTATTTTTATTGAAATATTTTCCGCACTTTTCTCGTATTAGTCAGTATGAGTGATTATCTTGGCAGAATACTTTCAACCGCATCCGGGAAATTCGGGATTAACATGCTCAAACCGTATCAGATTCTCGTGATACAACGAATCCTAGAGCAGGAGGACAGCTTTGAGGTAAGGAACCAGCTTGTCATTCTTCCGACCGGTACCGGAAAATCATTGTGCTTCCTTATTCCCGCCACTTTGTGCATGGGAATCACAGTAATCATCTACCCTCTTCTGGCGCTGATGAATGACCAGATGTCAAAGCTCCGTGATGCGGGAATAAGCTGCGTATGCATTAGAGGCGGTCAGACAAAAGCACAGAGAGATGAAGCTTTCAGGAAACTTGATGAAGGAACCAAAATAGTGGTCAGCACACCGGAAAGCCTTCAGAACAGACATGTATTAAGCAGGCTGTCAAAGAGACAGATAAGCCTTCTTGTAGTGGATGAGGCGCATGTAATATCACAATGGGGAAACAGTTTCAGGCCTGCATATCTGGGGTTGACTGATGTTGTCATAAGACTCAGACCTCATCAGATACTTGCATTCACTGCAACTGCCACAGACAAAGTCATCAAGGACATCAGGTCCTGCTTGTTCTTCTCCCGGCCACTGATAGTAAAGGGAGACATTGACAGGCCCAACATCATCTACAGGTCATATCCTGCACTCAGCAGGACTCAGGGCGTGCTAGAACTTGCAAGAGCATGCAGACGACCTGCCTTGGTTTTCTGCAGTAAACGGGATGACACTAAACGACTGTGCATAAAGCTGCTTATGGAGACTGAAGGCATACCGGTCAGATATTATCATGCTGGCCTCACCAGAACTGAGCGTGAGACAATTGAGAACTGGTTCCAGAACTCACATGACGGGATATTGATTTGTACGAGCGCCTACGGAATGGGCGTCGACAAAAAAGACGTAAGGACAGTCATACATCACAGGCTTCCCTCCTCTTATGAGGAATACCTGCAGGAGTCGGGTCGTGCCGGACGAGACGGATTTTCTGCCACAGCATGGGTCATTGTGACAAGATCCGACATGGAAGCGCAGAACCCTTACAGTCCTGTCCTTGACACCTTCCGCAGAAAACCTGGCGGACAGGAAGAAACCTGCAGAAGAAGGTCCCTTCTTAAGGCAATGGGACAGGACAAGCAGGAGTGCACGGGCTGTGATATCTGTCTGAAAAACAAGCTAACGGAAATGACGGCTGACAGGCAGATAAGGGCACTGGTCAGAAGATGGCCATTCAGATTCAATCCTACAATAGCCTCCTTTCTGCTTTGTGGCTCAAAAAACATCAATACATCTAGATTAGAAGCTACTTTTAATCCGCTTTACGAATCCGTACAAGGGTGGAATCCAAAAACCCTGAGCGACATAATCAGCAGCCTTTCTGAAAACAATTGCTCCTACCCGATCTCTAACTTGTGTTTATCAGGCAATGGGAATTCGGCTCATGGAAAATTGCTATACCCGTCGGGGAAATTCGTTTATAATGCCATTGCATCATTACTCAGGAGAATCAACGATGGATATAACCGGATTGTACGGAAAGCTGGCAGGCTCAAGCAAAGAGCTTTCAGAGGCAGCAGAAAGAAGATTCAGAAGCCTTAAGGACGAGCATGAGAAGCTGTTCGGAGAAAAGGCCTCGGCTGTTTTCTCCACTTCCGGACGTACTGAGCTCGGAGGCAATCACACTGACCATAACCTTGGGAAGGTCCTTGCCGGGTCAATTAATCTTGATACCATCGCTGCCGTTCACCTCACAGATGATAACATTGTCTGCTTTGTCAGTGAGGGTTATCCTGCAATCCATGCCGATATCTCCGACCTTGATGTCCACGAGCAGCTTTTCGGTACCACAGAGGCAATCATAAGAGGTGTTGCTGCCGCAATGACAAAGCGGGGCGGAATTGTCGGGGGATTCTACGCCAACGTGACATCCAGCGTCTTCAAGGGGTCAGGGCTCAGCAGCTCAGCTGCGGTTGAGGTCCTTATAGGTACAATCTTCAATTCACTTTTCAATGGAGGAAGATTCTCAACGACCGAGCTTGCCATCATGGGACAGGAGGCAGAGAACATCCATTTCGGAAAGCCAAGCGGACTCATGGACCAGATAGCCTGCGCCAACGGCGGGATTGTCGGAATTGATTTCCTCAACCCCAAGGAGCCGTTGATCACTCCTGTCGAGACGGATTTCGCAGACTATGGTTACAATCTTGTGATAACCACTACAGGAGGCAACCATGCGGACCTGACAGCGGACTATGCATCAATTCCGTCGGAGATGCGCTTTGTGGCCCGTCACTTTGGCAAGGAATATCTACGAGATGTTGATGAGACCGTTTTCATGTCGGAGATCGGCGAGCTCAGAAAAGCAATAGGCAATGATAGGGCAATACTCAGAGCCTTTCATTATTATGAAGAAAATAGAAGGGTCTCTGAAATGATCAGTGCACTTCAGGAAAAAGACTTTGCCCGATACCTGTCAATTGTGACTGAAAGCGGAGACTCCTCCTTCAGGTTCCTTCAGAACATATACAGTCCAAAGGCTTTTTATGAGCAGGGTATTTCCCTGGCCTATGCCATGACAGAGTCATTCTTGAAAGGCAGAGGTGCATGCCGAGTCCAGGGCGGCGGATTCGCGGGAACAATTGAAGCTTATATCCCATGCGACATGACCGCCTCTTATTTCAGACACATGGAGAGGCTTTTCGGAGAAGGCTGCTGCACGGTGCTTGCAATCAGGAACCTGCCGACAATAAGAGTCATGTGATTGATCTCCAAAGTTAAAAAAAAAGTCCCGATCGGGACTTTTTTCTTTCTCTTCAGTTGAAAAGGAAATGCTATCAGACAACCTTCTGGATCTTACCGGCCCTGAGGCATCTTGCACAGACCTTGACTGTTGTCGGAGTTCCGTTGACCATTGTCTTGACTGTGATGATATTCGGTCTGAAAACTCTCTTTGTTGTGACACCGATATGCTGACCGACACCACCCTTCTTCTTCGGCTGTCCCTTTCTGGTAACCACGTTACCGGCCATTGTTCCTTTTCCACAAATCTCACATCTACGTGCCATGATATATTCCACCTTAATAAAGTATCTTCAACTACGTTGCAGAGCAACATTAGGAACTTATCAGATTATTCGAATAATGTAAAGTACTTGCTTAAGAACGGTAAAACATCACTTTAGATTATTTACAATTGCGGCAAGAATCACTATTATCGGTGCTATAAGGAGAAAAACATGAAATTTGATAATGCAAAAACTGGAATCAAGCGCATCTACAATGCTGAGATCCTCTCAATCATCGCAGCCATCGTTGCAATCGTCGCCGCAGTCCTTTTGGTCATCCTCGGCTCAGTCACAAAAGACGGACAGGTCAATGCCACTGATGTGATCTCAACCATTTCCCTGGTTGTTGCCGGAATCATTGCATTTGTGGCCTATATCATGAACATCGTTGGAATCTCAACAGCTTCCAAAGACAGTGAGGACTTCAAGAACGCACTTTACATGGCAATTGGTGCCATTCTGACCTCTGTTGCCTCTTCTCTTCTGCAGAAGAGCTCTCCAGGCTTCGCAGGCGCACTGCAGGTTTCCGAAAACATCTTCGAGATGCTCACAGCCTACTATGTCATCAACGGATGCACAAACCTTGCCAAGCAGATCGGCAATGCAGCAGTTGAGGCTGAGGGAAAGAAAACCATGAAGCTGTTCCTCACTGTCTGGATCATCTCCATCGCAGTCGAGACAATCGGAAAGATCTTCGAGAGATCTTCCAAGACACAGGTCCTGACCATCATCGCAGGAATTCTGGCAATCGCAGCTCTTGTGCTTGGACTCATCTGCTACATTATCTTCCTGAAGCTTCTGCGCAAGACAATCGATATTCTCTGATTGAAACACAGAACTCACAAAGGGCTGTCGGAAGGCAGCCCTTTTATTTTGCCGTAGGGTCCTGACAATAATCCCTCAAAGGGCAAATACTGCATTCTTGTCCGGACGCATGGCAGATATTGCGCCCATGAAGATTCACTGTCATTGAGAACCTGTTCCATTTTTCCGGATCCAGGTTGGAACAGACAAAATCCTCTACTATCAACGGGTCTCTGGTTCCAAGTGCAAAGAGCCGGTTTATGACACGGGAAAAATGAGTATCCACCACAATGCCTGGCAAACCCAGTACATTGGAACGCAGACAGTTAGCAGTCTTCCGGCCGACTCCCGGCAGAGTCAGAAGCTCTTCCATATTTGTAGGGACTTCTCCGTTATAGTTTTCGACAATGGCTTTTGCACAGTCAATGATGTGCCTTGCCTTGGCATTATAAAAGCCTGTCGGATGGATTATTCTCTTCACATCCTCCAGATCAGCTTTGGCAAGAGATCTGGCATCAGGATAAGAGGCAAACAGCTCAGGCGTGACCTGATTAACCCTCTCATCCGTTGTCTGAGCGCTGAGTATCACACTGATCAGAAACTGGAACGGATCACGCTTTTGCAGAAAAGAAATGTCTGCGGGACTCTCCTTGTCCAGCACATCATGAATCTGTCTGATCTTAACTCTGTTGTCATCCATATAAGAATGTGTCCTTATTGACGTTATCTAGTCAATTTCATATACTCCATCATGCAACGGGGCGTTGCCTAGCGGCTATGGCGCCTGCTTTGGGAGCAGGATATCGGAGGTTCGAGTCCTCTCGCCCCGAAAGGAAAAAGGATCAGACTTGTTCTGGTCCTTTTTGCTTTATTAGGCTTCAGTGAGGACTCGAATCTTTGC
>JAFZUN010000032.1 GCA_017618315.1 Spirochaetales bacterium | reverse complement strand
CCCTTCTTGCCGCTGTCGCGGATCCAGGATGCTGTGTCGGCATCTGTGAATGTGTAGTACACGACATACTCTGTGTCGGAGATCTTCTCGAGCTGGTGGTTGACTGCGGTGCAGTCCCAGTGATCTGCTCCGTCAATGACTCCGGCAAGGAAGAAACCCTTTTCGGAGAGTGTGACTGTGGCTGTGTCGGTGATTGCGTTGTATGTGACGTTGTACTGGCCTTCCATGAGCAGGAGGTTGTCCTGTCCGGCCGGTGTGAGTGTCCAGCTTGCTGAACTAGGATCCTGCTCGCTGACGCCGTACCAGGTTCCGTTGACATCGTTCAGGACCTTGACTGCAGCGCACTTTGATCCATAGACGGCATTGCCTTCCGTCCAGTCGGCATAGCTGTCTTCTGTGACGTTGATTGTGAGAGCAAAGTCCTCTCTGATTGCATCGGTCTGCATCTGGCCTTCCGGTGTGGCTGCCCAGTCGAAGACTGTTCCGACAACGTACATGTCATTTGTGATCTCGATTGTCTGAGCATCGCCTGTGCGCTCGAGCCACATGGTGTCGTAGTCGTTCGAACCCGGGTTGGTCTCAAGGTAGATTGTGTAGATTCCGCTCTTTGCGACGTTGACGTTCCATCCCTTCGGGGACTCACCGAAACCGCCGTTTGCATAGAACCAGCGCTCTCCGTCCTCACGGACCTCGCCTACGATGTCTCCGTCAGCCTGAGCGAGCTCTGTGTAGCCCTTGAGGTATCCGACACCGTGCTGGCCTGTCCATGTGCCTTTGACTCTGACCTGGAACTGGTCACCTTCATAAAGTACGACATTGTCGATGTAGAAGATGTTGGCGTTTTCTGCAGTGGCCAGTCTGTGGAGCTCGAACTGCTCCTCAACCTCTGCGCTCTCGTTCCAGTTGCTTCCCTTGAGTGTTCCTGCACCGCTTCCGATCAGGCACCATGTGGTCTCATCCACGATGAATGCGCCCTTGAAGCCTGCGAAGAGGTCTGTGTCCTCTGTGACAGGAGTGTCAAAGTCGAACAGGATTGTCTTTGAGGCTTCCGCGTACCATGCCATGAATGTGGCATCGGCCTTCTCGGGAGTCCAGGACTCAAGCTTTGTTCCTGCGGGAACTGTCTCTTCTTTGAGAAGCTTGGTTCCGTCATACCAGGAGACTGTGACGCCTCCTGCTGTCTTTGCGGTTGTACCTGTAGCGCAGCTTACCAGAAGAGCTACAACAAGCAGGACCGCTGTTGCGATCAAACTGAGTTTCTTCATAAAAACCTCCAAATAAGTATGCCTTTTCTCTTGAAGATGAATCCGCCCAGAGCAAGGCGGATCCAACTCCTTTAAATTACAATTTTAACTCCGGTTTTCCCGTCTGTAAATCATTTATATACAAGGTAAACTGATTTACCTGCAACTGTGGCGTTCTGGACCGCTGCCTGCTTGTCCTTTGTGAGGTCAACAGGGTAGCCGTCCTGTCCGATTGCCACATACCATTCGCCTGAGGGCAGGTTGTAGCTGAACGGGGTGTCCTGCGGGTTGATTATGGCCAGAGCCTTGATGTTTCCGTGGACCCTGTATGTCACCTCAATAGCATAGCCGTCCATGATCCTGCATGTGGCATCGCAGTCATCGAAGATACCCAGGTTCTGTCTCATGGCAATCAGGTCGCGGTAGAACATGGCCATCCTGTACTCGTCACTGTCAGGCGTCAGGGCTTCCCAGTTTATGTTGTTTATGGCATCGGATGACATATAGCTGTTTCCGTCGCCGTCCTTGGTCCTGAGCATTTCCTCTCCTGCAAGCATGAACGGAGTGCCCTTGGAAATCATCAGAATACTTGCTCCAAGGCGCTGCATGGCAAGAAGATCGCTTCTGGATGCGCCTGCATTTGAAGCCTCAAGCTTGTCCCAGAGGGTGTAGTTGTCATGGGCGGACATGTAGTTGACCACCATGCTGTTCTTTACGCTCCAGGATGTTCCGCTTGTCTTGACTCCGCCCTTGAGGCCGAATGAGACCTTGTTGGCTGTCTCAGTGGACGGAGATCCGTTGATGTAGCCTCTGGTGATCAGGCTGAATACACTTCCCTTGAGACCGTCACGTATTGAGTCATTGAACACAGAGATGCTGCCTGCGGCATGATTTGTGGCGCTGATCTTGCTGATGTTGCCCTGAGTGGCCTGTTCTGATGAGGGAATTGCGACCGTTCCGCCTGCCCAGCCCTCACCGTAGATGATGGCGCTTGGGTTGATCTCATGGACTGCCTTCTCAATCTGGGCCATTGTCTCGATGTCATGGATGGCCATGAGGTCGAATCTGAATCCGTCCACATGATACTCAGTCATCCAGTACTTGACGCTGTCCACCATGTACTTGCGGAACATTATGCGCTCTGATGCGGTCTCGTTTCCGCAACCGCTTCCGTTTGACGGGACACCTGATGTTGTGTAGCGGTAATAATAATATGGAACAATCTTGTTCAGGTTGGAGTTTATGTCATAGGTGTGGTTGTACACGACATCCATGACAACGCCCAGTCCTGCCTGATGAAGTGCATGGACCATCTGCTTGAACTCATTGACCCTGACCTCTCCGTGGTACGGGTCGGTGCTGTAGCTTCCCTCAGGCACGTTGTAATTCTTGGGATCGTAGCCCCAGTTAAACTGAGGCTCGTCCAGACGGGTCTCGTCTACTGTGGCAAAATCGTAGACCGGCTGGAGATGGACATGGCTGATTCCCAGTTCCTTTAGATAATCCGTTCCGACAGAGATCCCGCTTGAGTTCTTAAGCCCTGTCTCCGTGAATGCAAGGTACTTGCCCTTGTACTGTGAGCTCTCAATCTTATTTGAGAAATCCCTGACGTGGATTTCCCAGATCACCGCATCAGAATAGGATTTGAGGTTCACATAGGTGTCCTTGTCAAAGCCCTGCGGGTCTGTCTTGTCCAGGTCAATGACCATGCCGCGGTTTCCGTTCACGCCGGTTGCACGTGCATACGGGTCATCGGCCTCCTGTGTCCCGGCTGCGGTGGTTGCGCTGTATGTGTAATAAGTTCCGTGGCCGCAGGGGTAGGTGAGTGTCCAAACTCCCTTGTCCTGCCTGTCCATGTGAAGCTGCTCAAACGGCTGTCCTCCGTCGCCGGCCTTGTAGAGGTTGAGAACCACAGAGCTTG
>JAFZUN010000031.1 GCA_017618315.1 Spirochaetales bacterium | reverse complement strand
GGAGTGATAACCAAGTTCATCAAATCAGCGTTCGGGGTCACCATCCCGAACATTTACGGATTCAACGGAATACTGCTTGTTCTGTCGCTCAAACTGTTCCCGCTTGTGTTCATGTATGTTTCCGGAGCCATGAAGAATGTGGACAAATCGCTTCTTGAGGCGTCAGCGAATATGGGAGTCACCGGAGTAAAGCGTTTCTTCAAGGTTGTCATCCCACTCTGCATGCCATCCATCCTGGCTGCCACGCTGATGGTCTTCATGAGAGCCATTGCTGACTTCGGAACACCGCTGATGATAGGAGAGGGTTACACCACTTTCCCGGTCATTATCTACAACGAGTATGTCGGTGAGGTGGGAACCAACCACAACTTCGCGGCGGCAATCTCCGTCATTGCAATCCTGATCACGCTGACATTCTTCCTGGTGCAGAGATATCTGACAAAGAAGAACAGCTTCTCCATGAGTGCAATGAGCCATGTGGTCCGCAAGAAGGCCAAGCCGATGGGAAGCTTCTTCATCCACCTGTTCGGCTACGGCCTTGTCACTGTGGCACTTGCCCCGCAGCTTTATCTGGTCTACCTCTCATTCCGCAAGACAAACCCGAGCGGAGAGGTCTTCCAGCAGGGCTTCTCGCTTCAGAGTTACCAGCATGTGTTCAACAGGATGGGCAACACCATATGGAACACCATCCGCATCTGCGGCATGGCCCTTATCCTTATCATTGTCATTGCAATCCTGATCTCATACCTGACCGTCAGACGCAGGAACGTCCTTAATGCCACAATCGATACCCTCTCAATGGTTCCGTACGTCATCCCTGGTGCTGTTGTTGGTATCTCCATGATCCTGGCTTTCAACAACCGATACCTGCCGCTTGTCGGAACCGCGGCAATCATGGTCATTGCCATGTGTGTCAGAAGAATCCCGTACACCATCAGGTCCTCTGTGGCCATACTGTCGCAGATACCGATTTCCATTGATGAGGCTGCCGAGTCCCTGGGTGCCAGCAAGTTCAAGACACTGGTCAAGATCACAATCCCCATGATGTTCAACGGAATCTTTGCCGGTGCCATCATGAGCTGGGTCACACTTATCACTGAGCTCTCATCTTCAATGCTGTTGTACTCATTCAGGACTCAGACACTGAACATCGCGGTCTACAAGGCTGTCGCAAACGCCACAGACGGAAGAGCCTGTGCACTTGCCACAGTTGTCTCCGTGTTCACTATCATTTCTCTGATCCTGTTCAACAAAGTATCTAAAGACGGTGAGATAATGATGTAATTCTTTTACATAAGAAATTGAGGCCTTCCGCCAAAAGCAGGAAGGCCTTTTTTTATTCGGTTGTGTCAAACAACATGTGGTAGCTTATTGTCTGCATGTCATCCAGAATGCCTTTGTTGAACAGCTTCAAAAAGGCATTGAGGAGTTCGGGATCGAACTGTGTGCCTCTACCCTTGGCAAGCTCGCTTCTGATGGCAGACGGCTTGAGGCTCTTGCGGTAGATGCGGTCCGAGTTCATGGCATCATATGCATCGGCTATGCTGACAATGCGTGCATGGAAGGGGATCTCAAGACCCTTGAGGCCTTTGGGATATCCTTTTCCGTCATAGCGCTCATGGTGGAACTCCGCCACATCGCGCGCTCCCTCCATCCCGCTGGTCTTCTCAAGTATTCTGGCTCCTATTGTGGTATGGGACTGGAGTATCTTGAATTCCTCATCCGTGAGTTCTCCGGGATTGTTCAGGACTGCATCAGGGATTCCTATCTTTCCGATGTCGTGCACCATGGCCTCGCGTCTGAGAATCCTGATCTCATCCTCCGGCATTCCTATCTGCTTGGCAAGGGCCTCGGAGTATGATGCGACGCGTAAGGAGTGTCCGTTGGTGTAGCGGTCCTTGGCATCGATTGCCATAGCAAGCATGTTCACCACTTCCTCGTTCATCAGCTCAAGTTTGTCCGCACGCTCTATGGCGATTGCCGCCTGCCGCTGCACTTCGGCGTTAAGGCTGTCCGTGTACGCCATCTCCCTCAGTGCCATCCTGTGGTAATTGATCATTGCCACTATTGTGACCGATGCCACCGTCAGGAACACAATGGGATAACGGGTCATGACAATATCCGTATAGTATTTTGACATCTGGCTTCTCAGGGGAGTGTAGAAGAGGACAATGCAGAGAAGCTCATAATAAAGCGATGTGAATATGCCCGCCCTGACACTCAGGAAGTAGCTGACGCCTATGGGCATGACAAGAGCCCAGATTACGGAGAACCCGTTCATGGAGCCACTGATTGCGTAGAACGTGAATGTGACAATGCAGGTGAATATGGCGCAGAACTCGGAGATATTGCGTGCCTTGTAGAAATAAGACGCAATTGCAGATACTGTTCCTGCGACAATGAACAGCACGGATGAACACACAATCGGTATGCTCCTGTGCTGGGAGATGTTGATGAAAAGCATCACAACGCCCAGTAACATGCTCAGGATGCTGACTGCGGTAATCCCCTTGAGGTTGTCTTTCAGTCTTTCACCCGTGTATATGGATGTATTGAGGTCTTTCCATAGGTTGTTACTCTTTTCTGACACGGGCACAGGATATCAGATATGAAATGCTCTTTCAATGATTACATATATAATCAAAAAAGCTTAAAGTGAGATAAAATAAAGCAAGGATTCAACTCTTTTATTTGCTTCTAACTGAATAAATCAGAATGAGAACCCGTCCTTGCAAGAAGCAAAAGTAACTCTTTTTCGTTTTTACTGTAGATTAACAGCCAATCAGGTTTCAAATGGCATTCTCTGAATTTGGAGTATTCCCCTGAAAGCTTGTGATCATGGTATTTCTGATCAAGTTCTTTTTCGCTGGCAAGGGCATCAACTACCTGGTTAAGGATAGACAGGTCATATCCACGCTTTGCGGCAGTCTTAAGGTCTTTCCTGAATTGGGTTGAAAGGACTATGTCAAGCATCTTCTAGAATCTCATCCATTGCATCTCTGAGACTCTTATACCTTTTGAACTTCTCGGGGTGGGTTTCCATTTCCTTTAGTTCCTTCATTGCCAGTCTGGTAACTTCATTGGGCTCATCACGTGTAATGGCAAATGGAATTCCCTGAATGCGGAGAGATTGTTTGAGAAAAATAGTGATAGCTGTTGTGAGATCCATTCCAAGATCCGCATACAGCTCTTGACTTGCTTTCTTGAGTTCTAGATCAAGACTGATGTTTGTGGCTACCTTGGGCATGATGACTCCTTAAGATTATTAAACCTCGTGGAATATGGTTTGTCAACATATTATGCGTATTCTATGTGTATATTATGGGTATAACATGGACTCCGAAGTGAACTGATCAAGACCCCAAGGGACTCATCATGTCCGATATCAGTGCCCAGCGCGCGCACTGCTGGCGGTCACTTTCGGGATAGAAGTAGTAGAGCTCGTCGTTGTGGTAAAGCTCGAACTCCTCACCGCAGGAGAAGGGGATTGCCTGAAGCTCATTCAGCTTCACCGAGAATGAGACTGAGCCGGAGACATACCTGAAGGTGTCTTTTGTCATGAAGCATTCACCGCTTTCCTTCCTGGGTCTGTCCTTGCAGTTGAAGATCTTTGTCCTGACCTTGGCATGGAGATTCAGGTTCTCCAGATCCTTTCTCTCCATTTCCTTGATCCTGTCATAGTAAGATGCAATGGAGCCTATTGGATCGTCAAAGAGATAGTGGTCATTTAAAGTATGACGGGCACCGCAGGAAGTGCAGACAAGATCATTGCCCACTCCCTTTGTGGTATAGAGGCTTCCGCAGTCTGCGCACCTGTAGAGGACATTCTCAAGACCAAGAGCTTTGTCATTTTGCGGGAACAGTGTGTTCTGGTTCTCTGATGCGTTGTTGTAGAGAGTCTTGTAAAAGATTTCATCAAGCTCCTCAGCCGGGATATTCTCAAGCTCATCTTTCTTCAGGACCTTCTCGACTGTCACATCAATGTCAGAGATGAACCTCTTCTTCCTCCACTTTGGGTTGGCAAAGTATGCGCCTGTAATCTTGACAAGCACTATGTCAACGTTGAGTTTCTTGTAGAATGCAGCTCCCGGAACCAGGAAGTTGGTTCTTCCGTCAGGTGACAGGCGGCCTTCAGGGAAGATAATCACAGGGTAGCCTTTGACTATTGTCCTTGCGGTTCTGAGCACAAAAGGCATATCCGTGGTGAAGAGCTTCTTGGGAATCATGCCACCCTCGGGGCCTAGCTTTCTCATGATGCCGTAGTTGTAGTAGTAGGCGTTCATGACATAAGCGGGATTCTTTGGGTGTGCTATCTGGCTGACGAACAGGAAATCAAAGAAAGACTCGTGGTTGACCAGCATGATATACGGGGTCTCCACAGTCTCCATCAGGCTGTCATGGATGTTGACCATCTGTTTTTTGCCGTGCACCAGCCTCATGATGAAAAGCATCAGGCTCTGGGCCGGGGAGTCCGGGGTGCCGCTTGTCCCCTTCAAGAAGAATTTCTTGATGAAGAACCAGACCAGGAGGAACAGCAGGGCTGCCAGGAACACAATTATCAGGATAAGAATCCAGAGGGGCAGGGAGTTGGACATGAATGCCCTTCCTGCCGCACCCATGAGGTTGCTTGTGATGATGGACGACACAACACCTGTTGCAACCGTCAAAATGTATTTCCTGTAGGGCAGCTTTGTCCCGCTTCCGTAGTAGCAGATTGCTCCGAACGGAACCAGCGGCATGAAGAACAACAGATAAATCAGGAATACGGTGTTCCTGTCGCGCATGTTGGAAGAGATCCTGTCTATTTTCTTGCGGTTGCGTTCTGCTGCTCCGCTGATGACATGGAAGACCCTCACAAGCACGAATATGATTGTGGCACCAAGGCAAACTCCGAAATCGCAGAGAATCAGAGCCATATAGAAAGGATAGCTCAGACCGCTGGATATCTGAATGAACTCCGCCGGTATGAACACTACAATCATCTGAAGCGCTTCAACCAGTGAGACTGCCAGAAATCCCTTCCATCCGCGCTCCTTGAGAAGCTCCGCAGCTCCCTGGACATCCTTTGCGGATTGCAGACGGATGAACGGGATCATTATGTCTAAAAGGAAAAAAGAGAACAGTCCCACAACCGCAAGCACAATCAATGCCACGGCAACGGGACCGAATTGTCTGGTACCTTCCGGCTTCAGTTCGGTAGCGTTGTCCATCCCGAATATAATAATGCTCAGGACAATTTAAGACAACACGTCAGCGGTAGTACCCGACGTACCTGGTTCAGATTTGAGACACTGCGATGAAAATTAATTGATGTAAAATAATTTCTTTTCTGAAATAAAGTTAACTAAAACTTGTTGCAGAAATTGAAGGAAAAGGCCAAAAGAACAGAAAAAAACCAAAATAATCCCCAAAGCCATATTGTGAAGTGGTTTTTGCCCGGCATAGAATCATTACTGATGACTGGAAAAACCACACGCAACATACAAATATCTCTATACAACATAAAAACTTCGGGGGGG
>JAFZUN010000030.1 GCA_017618315.1 Spirochaetales bacterium | reverse complement strand
TCATGGAGATCCTCGGAAGCTTCATAGCACGAGCGGCAAAGCTCACTGCGGCCAATCTGGCATCGGCCGTGCTAATCACCGATTACGGCAAGGACGAGGACCATCCGGTTCTGATCAACGCCGACGGGACGACATTTGACGTGACTGCATATCTAAAGAGCTATACCACGGAGTACCTTGACGCCTTCCTTGCTGAGAAGGGCAGACGTGCGGTCATAACACACATCTCGAACAGCCCTGTAATCGGATCTGCAATAGGTGCGCTGACACTCTGAAATCAGACCTCTCCCAATGAGAAATCCCCGATGATCTTCATGACGTTGCCGTCCTGGACTATCTGAAGGTCATTGTCGGGAAGGTATTTCTTGAGATTCTGGCTGATGAACGAGAAAGCAGCACCCCGGATGTCCGCCTCCTCATACTGTGAGACCTTGTCCAGAGTCCTTATCTCGACATTGACCACGTAGCCTCTTCCGAACTTGGAGCCGTAGCCTAGGGTGAAGGCTAGTGAGGTTGAGAAAAGCCCGTCAAAGCTCGGATTGGCCGCCTTGCCTCTTTTTAGCCTGTTGGGGTGGATGGTGTAATGATCTCCGTATATGTCTTCCAGATGGTTATCCAGTGCCTGACAGAGCAGGGACATCTTTCTCTCAAGTTCTTCCTGTTTCGGATGCATCTTTCCTGTACTCCATATTCTCAACAAGCTTCTTTGCAAACTCATCCAGTTCAGACTCATACAGAAGCACGTTGGATTCCGCCTCTGAGCGCACCATGCGCAGGATTGACGGATTTGTCTCATCCATCTTCACCGGCACGGAGAGTTCGTCATCCAGCCTGAGATAATCGACATCGTCCAGATTCTCCAGCACATAGTCGGTGGTCCTCTTCTGTGCGTTGGAGTACATGGGTGAGACATGGTCTGCCCAGTTCATCAGACCCTTTGTCTCCTCTTTCTGCATTGTGTGATGTGTTCCGCCGGTGCTGATTGAGAGGATGTGGAATCTCTCGCACTCGGGGTAGAGTTTCTTGGCCTGGAAGTATGCGTAAGTGGCTGGGTTGTTGGCTATCACTCCGCCGTCCACAAGGAGTTTCCCGGCGTATTCACAAGGTGAGAAATATGTCGGTGCAGCGCTTGTTGCCCTTGCAGCCACCCATGCAGGATATGTTCCCTCGTCCGCGTAGCTTCTTATCATCTCAGGCATGCCATCAGAGAGGTCATAAGCCATGATCAGGGTCGGGACCTTTGCCCTGTCCATGGTGGTCACACCGAACCATCTCTGGCAGAGATTCTGTATGCTGGCGGAGCTGTATTTGTCTGAGACCATGTGCCTGAGACCGAATATGGAGGACTGGGCCTGGAAGATCTCTCCTCCGAGGGTCATGTAGTTCTCCAACAACTTGTCCAGGTCCATCTGCATTGAGCCGTTGTAGTCTATGTGTGGCAGTGAGCTCTCACATGTGAGGGCAAGTGTGATCATGCCTCCGGTGGATGTGCCTGCAATGAGATCGAAGTATCTGGCAATGTCGTCTATTCCGCCGTTCTTCCTGATCTTTGCCTCAAGACGTTGGAGGAACACAACGGGAATTATTCCCCTCATGCCGCCGCCGTCTATGCAGAGTATATAGCGCTCCTCCGGGCGTTTGGGCTCGGGTTCGGGCTGCGGCTCCTCTATGAGCTGAGGCTCCGGCTGGGGAGCAGGTTTTCTGAATAGTTTCCTGAAAAAATCAGATATGCTCATGACAGTAAAAATGATATATTTGGCAACAAGGGTCAAGATGCAAATGCAAGAAGGACTGACAGACTATTCCGGCTTTTACTCAAGATGCACACTATGTCCGAACAACTGCAATGTGGACAGGACCGCAGGGCAGACTGGCCGGTGCGCCCAGAGCTCAGAGGTCAGGGTGGCCTGGTCGGGCCTTCACAGGGGAGAAGAGCCTCCTGTGTCCGGAGAGAAAGGATCCGGCATGATCTTCTTCTGCGGATGTCCTCTTCACTGTCAGTACTGCCAGAACTACCAGATCAGCCAGAAGGGCTGGGACGGGGTGGCTCTGACAGATAAGGAGCTTTCCGACCTGATGCTTGAGCTTCAGGCATTCGGTGCGGCCTCCATCAACCTGGTGACCGGAACGCATTTCATTCCGTCTATCATCCCTGCACTCAAGGATGCCAAGGCTCGAGGCCTGCATCTTCCCATTGTCTGGAACTCCTCAGGCTATGAGAGTGTCGAGGCACTTAGGCTGATAGACCCCTACATTGATCTTTATCTCATTGACGTCAAGACACTGGACTGTGATGTGGCCTCACGCTTCTGCGGACTTTCTGCTTATGCAAAGGCTATTGTCCCTGTTATGAGGTTCCTCAGAAGGAGGCATACTGTCACAGACCTTGAGCGCGCTTTGAAAGGCACTCTTGTAAGACATCTTGTCTTTCCGGGTTGCATTGATGCCACAGTTTCTTTCCTGCACTGGTATGCAGACAATCTAAAGGACTGCTCGCTATTGTCACTGATGGTCCAGTTCGTGCCGCCCAAAGACGATCCGGGATTCCCCAAGATGAGCAAGGCAGAGTATGAGATGCTTCTGGATCTGGTTGACACTCTGGGAATTGACGGCTTTGTCCAGGAAATGTCTGACAATGAGATCCTGTGGATTCCGGATTTCAGGCGGGATCAGCCGTTCCCTGAGGGGTTTG
>JAFZUN010000249.1 GCA_017618315.1 Spirochaetales bacterium | reverse complement strand
ATTCTCCACAAGCTCCAGGATTTTGGATACTGTGGACTCTCCGAAAGCCTTGGTGGTCCTGATCTTCAGAACTCCTGTGAGGTTTATGCATCCGCTGATGATTTCATCGCCTTCTCTGACATCACGGGGAATGCTCTCTCCGGTAAGGGCTGCGGTATTGAGGCTGGACACTCCTTCCACCACAAGTCCGTCAATCGGAACCTTCTCACCTGGCTGGACTATGATGACCGAACCTATCTCAACCTCATCAGGGTCAAGTTGCACAAGGCTTCCGTCTTTCTCGATATTGGCATAATCAGGTCTGATGTCCATCAGGTCGCTGATATTTCGGCGGCTTCTGCCCACAGCGATTGACTGGAATAGCTCTCCTATCTGGTAGAAGAGCATGACCGCCACTGCCTCATTATAGTCACCGCTCTTCTGCAGTATCGCCAGGGCAAAGGCGCCAAGTGTGGCAAACGCCATCAGGAAGCATTCATCAAAAGGCCGTCCGTTGATTATCCCCTTTGCGGCCTTTCTCAGGATGTCATAGCCGATAATCAGATAGATTATGACATACGCGCAAAGGTTAAAGACAAAGCCTGCCGTGCCCTGTGGCTCAAACATGAGCCTGACAAGGTTCACAGACACAAGCAGCACAGCTGCCATGCAGATCCTAAGGAGGTTTCTCTTCTGCTTCCTGTTCATAATGCGCCTCAGAGCATGATGTCGCAGTCTGGCTCAACCTTGCGGCAGGCCTTCAGCACATCCTTCATCACGCGCCTCTCGTCAGCGCCTTCCTCGAACTCGACATTCATCTTCAGGGTCATGAAGCTCACGCTTGCATCCTTGACTCCAGCTGTCTTCTTTGCGGCCTGCTCCATGAGATTGGCGCAGTTTGCGCAGTCAACGTCGATCTTGTATGTCTTCTTCATAAGGTGCCTCCTGAACACATTAACATTTTAGCATATTCTAATATGTTCATGTCTGCATAATAGCTTGCCCTTATGCTTCTGTCAATATGTAAGGAATAATTTAGTTTCCGAACTGCATGTTGATTGCCTTGGATAAAGGCATGAATCCCTCGCCAAGAACCAGGTTCGCGTTCTGAACAATCACAAAAGCCTTGTCATCAATTTCCCTGACCAGAGAGGAGAGAACTGCAATCTCATTGTTCGGCACAACACTCATCAGCACCGGACGATCGTTTCCTGTATACATGCCTTTGCCTGAAAGAGCTGTCACTCCATGGTCAAGCTTCTCCATGATCTGCTTTGAAATCTCCTCGTATTTATCGGAGATGATCAGCACCGTCTTTGCTGTATTGGACCTGAACAGAATGGCTACCTTATCAATGACTATGCCTGTGATGTAGACAGTGGTGACGGCATAAAGGGCACTCTCAATGCCAAAAACGAACACCGATGCGAAGATGATGGCCGCATCAATCATAATCAGACAGGTTCCGAGTGATAATGGGGTATATTTGTTGAGGATCTGCGCGATGATATCCGTTCCGCCCGTGTTGGCACCGCCCTTCATGACAAAACCTATTCCAGCTCCCATAGCCACACCGCCGAAAAGCGCGCTGAGCCATACACTGAGCGGTTCGCTGTAGTCCAGAAAGCCTTTTCCACCTGAGATCTCAACAATAATCGATGTGAAGGCGGAAAGCAGGATTGTCCCCAGAAGCGACTTGAAACCATATGCTTTTCCGAACACCTTCATGCCTATGAGAAACAGAGGAAGCGAGAGCGCGAAGATCACATATCCGGGGTTCCAGCCTACCGTATGGTAGATCATCGTGGCTATACCGCTGACTCCGCCAGAGGCGATCTTGGCGGGGTTTACGAAATACGCCACACCTATGGCAGTGAGAAAAGAGCCCAATGTTATGTTTGTGTATTCATATAACTTACGCTTGAACATCTGGAACCTCACAAATAAAGGGGCCTCCTAAAACGGAAGCCCCTTCAATTTATATATTTATCAGTTCAAATGCAAGATATTTCTGGCCTGTTCCTCAGTGATGTCTGCCTGATAGAAAAGACTATAGAACTCGCGCGTGCGCGCAACGATGTCTATGCCGGCCTGAGGATAGAAGATGGAGGCCAGATACCAGAGCCCTATTATCCTGTTCGAGCAGACCGGAGTGTCTATGAATCCATGCGGCATGTTGGGAACAAGATATACATTGCCATCCTTGACAGCTTTGAGACTTGCCCAGTCACTGCCTGTTGTGATTGTCTTATAACCCTCCTCCGTATATGCGAAAATATACTCAGGATCCAGCTGGTAAAGAGTCTCAAGCGAGATGCTGCCGTTTGACTGCGCCGTCTTTGAAGTCACAACGACCACTGCCCCGGCTTTCTCGGCGCACTGTGCATGACTCTTTCCACCTATGATTGCCTCAAGTCCGTTTCCTGAGGATGTGATGTAGACGGTAGGTTTTGCACCAGAGGAGTACTTCTCGATCTCGGAGACAGCAGCCTCATAATATCGAGCCAGCTCCTCACCTCTCTCCGCATAGCCCAGAAGTTTTCCAAGTCTCCTGAATACCTCAGGGTAATTATCCATATTTGCCTCAATGAAGATTACAGGAACCCCTACATCCTTTGACACATCATCCAGTTCCTTTGCCATCTCCTCGACAGAACCCTTGATGTCACCTACATCAATTATGAGCTCAGGATTGGCCAGAATCAGTGTCTCCTTGTTCAGGTTGGCCTTCTTGCCGTAAAGCGTTCCGAATGCAGGAAGATCATATGTGAATGCCGGGTATATCGTCTTCTCATCATTTGAGAGTTTTGACGCTAGT
>JAFZUN010000248.1 GCA_017618315.1 Spirochaetales bacterium | reverse complement strand
TGAGAAACGTGAGAGCAGACTCAGGAATGAATCAAGCTCCAGTTCATCTATCGTCGAATACCAGGAGATAAAGCTGTCAAGGATGAAATCAGACTCAAAAGGAGCAGACAACATGAGGGTGATGTAGGCTTTGAAATCAAGATAATCGGATAATGACCTGAGCATTGCCTTTGCACTTTCTGTATCACCAAGCCTAGCATATGCCTTGTATAGGGCTTTCATGGCATCAGGTCCGTCATCAGGTGAAACTGCCATGATGGTGAGGTTGTCAGAAGTGTTTAAGCTCAAAAAATAAGTGACGGCATAGCTTCTGTCCTCAGGATCCTGTGCGGAAGAATCAGACATCAGGTACAAATACAGGCTCTCAAGGGCCTTATGGCTCTCTCCCAATGCCAGATAAGAGCGAGCCTTCAGGATAAGCTCTGCAGGAGTCGGATCCTTGATCTTTGACAGCTTGCTCACCGCAAGGCTAAAGTTACCACTGTCATAGGCTTTCTGGGCATTTGAGCATGAGCAGACAAGTACTGCAACTGCAAGTAATAAAAAAACAAGGGAGACTGCATGTATTTTTCTAGTTTCCATTGCAATCCCCCTTTGAATAAATAATAAGAAGGTCCCTCATAAGCCGAGTTCTGTTTATGCAATCATCTATCTGGTACAGCCGTTACCGGCTGTCTCTAGCAGCCTACCCGCGTGTATAGGACGGACAATCCACACGCTTCTTGGCCTTGCTCCTGATGAGGTTTGCCATGCGAAGCCCATTACTGGACTCCCGGTGGGCTCTTACCCCGCCATTTCACCCTTACCCCCGCAAGCGGAGGCGGTATGCTTTCTGTTGCACTATCTGTAGCCTTACGGCTCCCGGACGTTATCCGGCATCATGTCCTATGGAGCTCGGACTTTCCTCTCAGATGCCATGCATCCGAGCGATTGCTTGAAGAACCTTCAATTAACTCAGAAATCTGAATCAGAATCGAAATCAATACCTTCTGTATCGAATCCGCTTGAATCTCCTCCGATGTTGTCAGCCGAATCATCCTTCTCCTCTGCTGCAAGGTGCTTCTCCTCAAGGTCAGCATAGTCTGTGCTTTCCTCATAGTAGAGAACACGGCTGCAGTACGGGCAGAACAGGATTGAATCCTCATCGGACTCATTGTTCGTTGAGGCTCTGACCTCATTGACGAACTGTGCGGGAAGAATCATATGACAGCCTGTGCAGACGATGTTGTGGACAGCCACAATACCCTTTCCGCCCTTGTTGCGGATGATTCTCTCGAACTTGAAAAGGAGGTTCGGATCAAGATCCTTGGCAAGCTCGTTCTTCCTGGCGACAATCTCGTCAAGTTCCTTCTGCTTCTCCTCGATCTGCTTGTCCATGGCAGCCTTGGCTTCCTTGACTTCCTCTTCCTGGTTCTGCATGACAGCTTCCTGGGCAAAGAGCTTCTTCTCCTGCTCCTCAAGGTAATTCTGCTTGGCAATAAGTCCCTTTCTGTACTTCTGCTCGTCTTCCTTAGCTGTCTCTATCTCTTTCTGAAGAGTCTCAAATTCCCTGGCCTGGGTGATGGTCTCCATCATCTTCTCGCTGGTCTCGCGCTTGTTTCCTGCCTCGTCCAGCTTGATACGTAGGGTCTTGAGCTCCTCTTTGACTTTCTCGATCTTCTCGTGCAGTTCAAGGTAAGTGATCTTGGTCTTGTGAAGGGCATCCTCCTGGTCTGCTAGCTCCTTGGGGATCTCCTTGATCTTGTCTTCAACTTCGAACATCTGAGCCAATACAACCTGAAGCTGGCTTAATGTGTTGTAGATCTCTTTCATAATTACCTTACACTCCTCAACATAATATCATACATAATCCTTGAGTTTCTTGGCGCGCTTGGGGTGTCTCAGCCTTCTGAGCGCCTTTGCCTCAATCTGTCTGATTCTTTCTCTGGTCACTTCAAAATACAGCCCAACTTCTTCCAGTGTCAATGAGTATCCGTCCTCAAGGCCGAACCTCATCTTCAGGACCTCCTGCTCTCTTGGAGGAAGTGTTGCCAGGACCTCCCTGAGCTGTTCCTGAAGCAGCGCGAAACTGGTCTGAGTGGCCGGGTTCTCGACATCCTTGTCCTCGATGAAATCAGAGAGAAGTGAATCCTCTTCCTCTCCGACAGGTGTCTCGAGGCTGATGGGCTCCCTTGCCACGTTCTTGACTGTCTTTACCTTGCTCTCTGGCCATCCGAGCTTCTGGGCGATCTCCTCGTCGGTCGGCTCCCTTCCAAGGCTCTGCATCAGGATCCTTGATTCCCTGACGACCTTGTTGATCTGCTCGATCATGTGAACAGGAACCCTGATGGTCCTTGCCTGGTCACTGATGCTTCTAGTGATAGCCTGTCTGATCCACCATGTGGCATATGTGCTGAACTTATAGCCCTTGCGGTACTCGAATTTCTCGACGGCCTTGATAAGTCCGATATTGCCTTCTTGGATCAGGTCAAAGAAGTGCAGTCCCCTGTTGGTGTATTTCTTTGCAATGGACACTACAAGACGGAGGTTTGCCTGAATCAGGCGGTCCTTTGCCGTCTTGAGCATCTTCATGCCGCGCTTTATCTCAGTTGCCTGTGAGAGGATCACATCGCAGTTATCCTCGAACTCGAACTCAATCTTGCGCAGGCTTCTTACCGTGGTCTGGTAGTTGGAGATGAGATCCTTGATCTCCTCCATTGACATACCCAGCTTGGCCTCAACGGAGAAACGCTTGCTTGCGGTGACAAGATCTCTTGAGAGTTGCCTGACTTCTTTGTCGTTGGTCACCTGAAGCTTGTTCTCAAGCACAGTCCTGTTGTTTTTGAGCTCAATGATGTCGTGCTCGGCATTTATGAACTTGTCAGTGAACATCGTGATCTCTTCAGGCTGAATCTCAATCTGAGAGAGCTTCTTGAGAAGCTGAGCCTTCTTCTTGACAAGGTCATCGTTGTGCAGGACCTCCTCTCCGGAAGCGAACTTGCTCTGCTTGAGCTCGTTGTAGCTGCGCAGCGCGCTCTGACAGTCCTTGAGGCTCTCCTTGTAGAAAGATGAGTATCTCTTCTGCTCGGTGATCAGCTCTTTCTGGTCCTTGGCGTTGAAATCCTCGGCCTCCTCATACTTCACGTTGAGCTTCTCAAGTATCTGTGTGAAGCATGTGATCATGATTCCGGACTGCTGGATGACCTGCTTTATGATCAGGGCGCCCTCCTCCATCTGCTTGGAGAGCTCAACTTCCTCATCGGCAGTCAGAAGGGTTTCCCTTCCGATCTCCCTGAGATAAAGCCTGATAGGGTCATCGGAGCTGGTCTCGCCCTTGTCTGTACCCAAGACGCTTGGCCTGTTGCGGACAGCCTGCTCAACATCCTCGTCGATGTTTGCAATACCCTCAGAGGCTCCTATGCCGTCAGAGAAGTTCTCGCGGATGAATGTCTTGGTGTAGGAATCCCTCTCATCAAGGTTCTCCTCGTCCTCATCCTCCTCGTCTTCATCCTCGTCCTCGGACTCGTCTTCCTCAACCTTCTCAAGCTCAGCGTCAGTAGGCTCATCTATGAGGTCCAGATCTCCCTCGTCGTCCTGAAGAAGATCCTCATCGTCCTCAGGCTCAAGAAGTCCGTCACCATCCTCATCCAGATCCTCGATGTCATCGCTTGTAGGCTCTGCGATGAAATCAGACTCCTCGTCCTCGGAGTCCTCAATGAGAAGATTACGCTTGCTCAGCTCATTCTTGAAATATGCGATGTCCTCCTCGGAGTCGACATGCTCCGCAAGAAGATACTCGCTGAGATCGGATAATGTGAATGTGTTCTCGTTCTGTGCAGAATATAGCAGCTTCTGCAGTATCTCGTTCCTGCTTTCGTCAGTCATCAATTCTTAATCCTAACCTTCCATCTCGCCCTTAAGTTCCTCGATCTTCCTGTCAAGTTCAAGCTTGGCCTGAAGAAGACCTTGGAGTTCCTGCTCGTCCGTGATGTCCATCTCTCCGCCGTTCAGCATCCTCTGGACCGATGCCCTGCTTTCCTCCAGCTGAGTCAGCTTTATCTGATATACCGCATCCTGCAATGCCCTGTCTGTGTCCATGCGCATATACATGTCACTGGTGAAAGCTGTAACAACAAGTATCCTGAGTTCCGGATCGTCTATCATCTGAAGAATCATGTCATCGGTTCCTATGTTCTGCCGCACAGCATCCTCAAGCACTATGTAAAGCGTCCTTGCGTTATTGTCCTTGAGTTGGTTGAGCTTAATCTCGTTCCTGAATTTCTCGAACCTGTCCCTGTTCTTCATCAATATCAGCATCGCATTGAGTTCTGTGGAGGCTTTAAGCGGGTTCAGTTTAGACTTAACAGCCGGTTCCTCTGAATCTTTAATTGCCGGCTCATTTGTATGCTGCCTCTTGTAATCACTCATCACCTGCTCTGCCGAGACCCGGAGTGCATTGGAAAGATAATTTATGTAACCCTGACGCTCAATCTCTGAGGATGTCGCATCAAGATAGGCTGTAACCTCCTTCAAAACAGATGTTTTCCCTTTGGGCTGTCGTATATCATACATTTTTAAGGCCGAAGATACAAGATAAGGAAAGCCCTGAACTGAATTTACACAGCTTTCCTGAAGTGCTTCAGCACCCTGCTCCTCAAGCATCTGGGACGCATCCTTAGCACCCTCAAGCCTCATGACGTAATTCGATATTCCGTTCTTCTGGCATTTGACAAGAGCATCACGTGTTGCCTTCTGTCCTGCAACATCAGAGTCAAACAACAGATATATCTTGTCACAGTAACGTTTTATCATCTTAATATGCTCATCGGTCAGAGCTGTCCCACATGTTGCGCATGAGTAATCAAGCCCTGCCTGATGAAGGCTGATCACATCGAAGTTTCCCTCACAGATGATGATCTGGTGTTTCTCCTTCATGGCTGCAAGGCTCTCATAAAACCCGAAAAGGACATTTCTCTTGCTGTAAAGCACTGACTCAGATGAGTTCTTGTACTTCGGTGCATCGGCAAAACCGGACATGTCCCTTCCGCTGAAGGCCACACAGTTGCCCTGCCATGTGCGAATCGGGAACACTATCCTGTCACGGAAGAATCCCTTGTTCTCCCTGTCCTTGTACACAAGACCGGAGCCCCAGATCAGTTCATCGGAATAGTCCTGTTTCTTGAGGAGGTTGTAAGTCCAGTCAGCCTGTGGCGGCACATAACCGAGCTGGAATTTCTCACAGGTCTCGTCTGTGATGCCTCTCTTACGGATGTAATCACGTGCCTTGGCCGAGGCAGGGCTCTTGAGCAGATACTGGTGAAGATATGCGCAGAGTCTGTTGTACATGTCGGCTGTGGCCTTGCGCTTGTCCTGCTCCTTTTTCTCGGACTCGGACTCCTCGCGGAGCTCAATTCCTGCCTTCTTGGCAAGTATCTCGACAGCCTCCGAGAAAGAGACATGCTCGATGTCTTCGATGAACTGGAATATACCGCCGCCTTTCCCGCAAGCGAAGCACTTGTAGAAGCCGCCATTCGGGCCGGAATTGTCCACAACAGTGAATGAAGGATTCTTGTCATTGTGGAACGGGCACAGTCCCCAGAACCTGTCGCCCTTGCGTGTCAGACGCACATACGGCGACACGACTTCGCTTACAGTGAGACGGTTCTTTATGTTCTCCAGGACTGCTTCGGAATACCTTGCCATCTTGACCCTTACATGATTATGACAGGATTGTTCTCCACCCTGCTCGAAAGTTTAGCCTCAATTTCTTTCTTTGTATAGAGTTTTCCCTTATTCATTCCGGGACAGCTCTTAGATTCTTCATCCCATGTCTCACGGCTCTCAAGCACATGTGCCCAGAATGGATATGTGGCGCACTGGCGGGGTCTGTTCTCATAGACCTTGCAGCCTTTATCAGTGAGGAAAATGCAATCATAATTCTCTTTTTCCTTGAGGCTGATCATCTTGAAAGCGCCCATGTCGACAATCCTGCAGAATGTGTCGATGAACTGCTGTCTCTCCAAACCGAGACCATCAGCCATGGACATGATATCTTTTTCGCTGAGAAAAACATAACCGGGCTCACAGCTGCAGCAATATCCGCAACCCTGACATTCAAATGCAAGTCCTTTATCGTAGAAGCAGCTGCCCATAACAAACCCATGAAACCGGTCTAAAGACAATACGGTCTTCCCTTTTGAGGAAGACCGTAGCGAACTGGAGAGAGAAGGATTCGGACCTTCGAAGGCTGAGCCAACAGATTTACAGTCTGCCCCCTTTGACCGCTCGGGAACCTCTCCATTATTTTAGCC
>JAFZUN010000247.1 GCA_017618315.1 Spirochaetales bacterium | reverse complement strand
TTGCCGTGGTCGACATCAAGGCCTCCGACAGGGGATGTTGTCTGGCTCTTCTCAATGATGGTGTCTGCAACCTGGCGCTCGAAGTCACTTGCCTGATCCTTGTAGTTCGGGTCCTCTGTGACACGGTATGCGAGAAGGGTATGGTCGAAATAGTCCCTGTCTGTCTCGCAGAGCAAGGTACCGTCCATGTCGAACACGGCAATGCGGTTCTCAACCGGAATGTAGTCCGGGCTTGACGGGTCTGTGATTGCCTCAATGAATGAGATGAGCTCATTCTTCAGCGGTGCATCTTCTGTCCAGAGTGAGAGATATTCCTCTCCTGAGATTTTCTTCTGTGTCTGTGTGCTTGCGCAAGAGACAAGTACAATGATGGTTACTGCTACGAGCAGAATGGAAAACGCTTTCCTCATGTTCTCCCTCCAATGGTTGTGTGTTCGGCTAATGATATCATAAAGGTTTCAAACTGGGTACGTGTTGTTGTTATTTTAGATGAGGAAATATATAATTTGTTCAGTAAAGGTGGAAGGAGGGGAAAATGAGCAAGGAAATCCATACCGACGGCAACCTCATAACAAGGCTATTCTTCAGGCTTCTGCCTATACAGATTCTTCTGGCTGCAATCAATGCGGTCAACAGCACAATCTCAAGCCTGTTTGCCGCGAACTCGATAGGACCTGCCGCTATGAGCGCCATAGGTTTCTACACCCCCATCAACACGCTGATGTTCGCCATGACCGGTCTGTTCGTCTGCGGTTCCCAGATCATCTGCGGCAAATTCATGGGCGCCAACCAGATGGAGAAGACGCAGAATGTCTTCTCCGTCGATCTTTTGTCTGCAAGCCTTTTCTCTTTCATCTACATCGCGCTGCATCTGCTTGCGGTCCCGTTCGGCTGGATGCGCATCTTCACAAAGGATCCCGAGGTCCTTGTTTACCTTAACCAGTATGTCCTTGGCAGGGCAATAGGCATACTGCCTTATGTGCTTGGCCAGCAGCTTGCCGCGTTCCTCTCACTTGAGAACAAGACCAAGAGGACCACAATCGCAAGCGTGACATTCATATTCGTGAATCTTGTCACGAACTACCTGTTTGTCTCACGCTGGAAGATGCAGGCATTCGGACTTGCATTGGCATCGTCTGTGGGACTGTGGGTGTTCTGTCTGATAGAGCTTGCCTACTATTTCAAGAAGAGCGCCATGATGAAGTTCCGTCTCAAAGGTGTGAAGGGTGCGGATTTCGTCCACATACTGAAGACCGGTTTCCCAGGTGCCATGAGCGACGGATACCAGACTGCAAGAGCCCTGATCCTCAATGCGTTCATCCCCGTGTACGCAGGCTCTGCGGGAGTATCGGCATTCTCCACCGCCAACTCATTCATCGGTCTGTTCTGGACAATCCCCGGCGCCATGCTGGTGGTCTCCAGGATGCTGATGTCTGTCAGCATAGGCGAGGAGGACAGGAGGTCTCTGACTGATGTCATGCGCCACATGTTCAAGTGGAGCATCCCGATCATGGCGGCAATCGGCGTGACCATCTCCCTGCTCGCGGAGCCCATCACGAACCTCTATTATCATGATCCTACAGCAGAGGTCTACAAGATGACTGTGTGGGGAATGAGACTGCTTCCTCTGGTGTTCCCGCTTGCTCTTCCGACCATGAACGGAGAGTGCTACGCGCAGACATCAGGCAAGCAAGTCCTGATCAATATCATGACTGCCTGGGACGGAGTAGTGGGAGTTGTGGCTTTCTCAGCACTGCTGATGCCGGCAATATCAATCAACGGAGTGTACTGGGCAAACATACTGAACAGCATTTTCGCTGACATGATTCTTCTGGGCTATGCAATCATCAAATGCAGGCGTTTTCCAAGGTCAATGGATGACTACATGGTCATACCGGCAGATTTCGGAGTCTCCGAGAATGACAGGATAGACATGACGGTGAAGAACATGGAGGATGTCATGACAGTCTCCATGAAGGTCTCCGAGTTCTGCAACGAGAAGGGAATTGACGGCAAGCGCACCTATCTTGCATCGCTCTGTCTGGAGGAGCTGGCAGGAAACGTGGTTGACCATGGCTTTCATAAGGACAAGAAGATCCATTCGGTTGATATCCGTGTGGCCAAGAAGAACGATGAGCTGATTTTGCGCCTGAAGGATGACTGCGTGAAGTTCGATCCTGCCGCAAGGAAGAACATGCTTGATCCTGAGGATCCTGCCAAGAACATCGGAATCAGGATGGTCTACGGCATGACGGACAGGATCGAGTACCATAACATACTCGGCCTGAACGTCATAACCATTAGGATTTGATTCAGCTTAATCTCAGCTTATATCCCTGACAACGGCTCCAAATGGGGCCAGTGAGAGCTTTGCTATCTTGAAGAACTGTTTTCCGAAGGGGATTCCGATTATGGTGCAGCAGAGGATGCAGCCCCAGATGAAGTTGCAGATGGCAAGCTCAAGGCCGCTGATGAGGAACCAGAAGATGTTTACAATGAAGGAGAAGGCTCCTCCCTCGTAGTCCACCTCTTTTCCGAACGGGAAGAAGGAGAGCATTGAGAGCTTGAAGCACTGCATGCCTATTGGGATTCCCACGATTGTGACGCACCAGATAATGCCTGCGATTATCCAGCCAAGTCCGCTGATGAACCCTCCGAAAATGAACCAGAGTATGTTTCCCAATAGTCTCATCTATGCCTCCTTGTTCTTTTTTGCTGCGTTGATGGCATCGATTCTCTGACTGAGGGTGGGGTGTGAGTACTCAAGCTTCACCACAACCGGTGAAGGCGCAAGGTCTGAAAAGTTCTGCCTTGCAAGCTTCTTCAGGGCAGAGACAAGGCTGTCTCCGTAGCCTTCAGATACTGCCTGACGGTCCGCACGGTATTCTGCGCGGCGTGATATGGCGCAGATGATCAGGCTGAAAAGCGGTGCTATGAGCGCAAACTCCACGCCCATCATCATTATTGATGCAAAGCCGTAGTTGATGCCATCAAAGCCGAATGCAGTGAAGATGGCATGTGTACGCAGTGTAAGCCAGGCCAGTACTCCCATGACAGACACCTGGAAGAACGTCATTATCTGGTTTTTTAGAGTGTCCTTGTGAAGGCCGTGGCCCATCTCGTGGGCAAAAACGGCGCAGATCTCATCTACAGTCATGGAGTTGACCAGTGTGTCATACAGGACAATTG
>JAFZUN010000246.1 GCA_017618315.1 Spirochaetales bacterium | reverse complement strand
TAACAACAGGCCAACAAGCATGAAGTTTGTACTTTCAAATCCAAAGAAGTATGGTGAGCACCATGCAATCAAGATCGCAGATGCAAATGTGGGCGGGGGAATAGGATTTGATACTTATCCGCTATATGCGCTTGGTTTCATGGACAATAGGCAAAAGCAAAACATAATTGATACAGTTGATGTCCAGTCACTCCGGATTCCGGAAGTGCCTAGATGAAGCATTTCTCCGAAATATCCCTTTAAATTAATGAAAGAATGAAACTAGATACTACTTTATTTCCTGTTCAAGGGAATTGAACTCCTCGGTTGCAAAGAATTCTTCCATGTAAGTAATATGACTTCATAATAATAGACAAATCTTTTCCGGCATCATACGTAATTGACACTAAAAACGTTTTATATATAAATTATTACATCTTGTATTTTTATACAGAAACGCCGAGGTAGGACATGAGGAAGATCACTGTTTCAGACTATACACTGAGGGAGATGGGTGAGAGCGGATCGAGCCGTCTGCTCTTCAGGGAGAAGCTTGCCATTGCTCTGGCCATTGACAGGTACGGGGCTGATGTCATTGAGCTTCCACGTGTCAGAAATCCAAAGGAGGACCTGATAGTCTGTAAGACCATCGCCCAGTCGGTGCGCTTCAGCTCTGTCGCATTGCCTGTCGGAGATACCGCGGACGATGTAAAGACAGCTGCCGATTGCATCAGAAATGCCTTGCGCCCGCGTCTTATAGTCAGTCTTCCGGTCTCAACGGTACAGATGGAATACATGTACCGCCTGAAGGCTCCCAAAATGCTTGATAAGATCCGCGAGATGGTTGGTGCCGCAAGAGCTCTCTGTGAGGACGTTGAGTTTGAGGCTCTGGATGCCACAAGATGTGAGCTCTCATATTTGGTTCAGGCATGTACTGCCGCAAAGGAGAGCGGAGCCACATCTGTCTCTCTTTCAGATAATGCTGGAATTATGCTTCCTGAGGAGTTTGCCTCAGTCATTAAGGAACTGAAGAAAGAAGTTAGTCTAGCCGTAGTGGCAAAGGTCTCCGACAAAATCAGCCTTGCGGTGGCGGATGCGCTTTCCGCGCTTCAGGCAGGAGCATCAGGCGTGAAGGTCGCTGTGTCAGGAAGCGAGGCATTGAACATAGATGCTTTCTCTGAGGCTGTTAAGATCAAGGGGGATGTCCTTGGAATCTCAACCAACCTCAAGCTTACTGAGATTCATTCCGATATCGAGTCGCTACTTAAGAAAATTAAAGGCAAGGATGAGGCCGAGGAGTTTTTTGTTCCCGCAGGTGCGGCCGTGTTCCTTGATGCTGAGAGCACAATTCAGCAGGTCGGAGAGGCGGTTAAGAGCCTGGGCTATGACCTTTCAGATGAGGACCTGGGCAAGGTGTTCGAGGCTCTTCAGAGACTATGTGAGCAAAAATCATCTATCGGAAACAAGGAGCTGGATGCCATCATCGCTTCTACCGCCATGCAGGTTCCTGCAACATTCAAGCTCAAGAGCTACATCGGAACGATGAGCAACAAGGTCAACAGCGTCACCAACGTCATCCTGGAGAGAGACGGTGAGAAGCTGAGCGGAACAGGTACCGGAGGCGGACCTATAGACTCTGCTTTTATGGCTATAGAGCAGTGTATAGGCCATCATTACGAGCTGGACGATTTCCAGATCCAGGCTGTCACGGAAGGTAAGGAATCCCTCGGATCGGCTCTGGTGAGGCTCAGAAGTAACGGAAAGCTATACTCTGGAAACGGTCTTTCCTCCGACATCTGCGGCGCATCTATTAGAGCCTACATAAATGCATTGAATAAGATAGCATATGAGGAGTCACAGAGATGAAGCTGGCTTTCTCTACAAGAAATGTGTCTCGTCCCAGCTTTGCCGGTCTTTGCCGTCTGGCCTGTGACTACGGCATGAATGGCTTTGAGATCTGGGATGCCGTCTCTGAGAGAAAAAGCCACTCTGACAGCGTGCTCCGCTCAGAGATGATCTCAGAAGGAAGAATCATTCTCAGGAACAACTCCGTTGAGGTCTGTGCCTTAAGCTATCCCGAGCCCATAGAGTCTGATCAGGCCACAGGAAACGCGCTTGTGCAGTATGTTGATATGGCTGCCCTTGCAGGAATCGAGAATGTGATTGTCCATGTGGACGGCATCCCAGATGCCAGAAGCCTTTTTTCAAAATACTCAGAGGCCGTAAGGCGTGCCGAGAGGCAGAACGTCGGAATTCTTTTTGAGACTACAGGTCCTCTTTCCAAGACTCAGAACCTTCTGGACATAATAAATGTCTTCGAGTCTGCTGCAATCGGGGCTTCCTGGAACATCAGATCAACGTTCTTTGACGGGGAAGAGTCCGCGGAGACCACAATCAAGACCTTGGGAGCCTACATAAGATATGTTCGTATCGGAGACAGGAACGGGGAAACCGATGTCTTGATAGGAGAGGGTACTCTTCCTGTTGATGATTTTTTGAGGGCTCTCAGGTCCCTGAACTACGAG
>JAFZUN010000245.1 GCA_017618315.1 Spirochaetales bacterium | reverse complement strand
TTTGACAGGAATAGATATATTTTGTTGTTTTTATTCCCATTCTTGATGGAATTAGTTGTATATCCATAGGTTGCAACCTTAACAGGTTCATTTCCAGTACTGAGTATGGAACTGATATCAAGTACTGTTGCGGCAGGAAGAGCAGTCACGGTAAGTATCGATGTCATGTTTGTTGGCACATAATCATTTGACTGATAAGTACCAGCTAAATGGAGAAGGAATACTTCTTTGGTATCATTATCGTCGGGACTGTCATCACATGATATAGTGAATTTGATTGTAGCGGTGTAATAACCGTTGGATCTGTCCAGATGATAAACCTGTCCATTATATGTTGCAGTGTCATTACTGACATCAACAGGTGGATCCATAACTAGACAGACATCCCACCAAAAAGAATCGTAATTAACAACCACATCTGCGGGAACAGTAATTGAGTCCACGCCAAAAGTTGCGTTGGGCTGATATCCCAGGGAAATTGAGTAACCGCTTACATCCACATCATTAGCACCCTTTTTGGGTTTTCCTCTGGCAAACATGTCTATTCCGAAAGGACGTTTGCTTTCACTTGAACCGTTAAGAGTATAGCACCAGTCGTTTGTCAAGAGCTCTGCTTTTACTGTGATGGGTCCATTTGCCTCATAATGCTTACCATCAATTACAATTCCTCCACTGGCAACTTCATGTCGAATATTGGTAAGACCGACAACAGCAAGATTCTGAGGCCAGTAATAATAGCCTGTATTCCTTCTTCCCGTTACATCTGTGTCTCCTTTATAAGTCGAGTTGGTCGTATGGGAAAGAAACGCACCAGATGCAAGGTCAACAACAGTACATCTGTCATTCTGTCGCATGTATGGAGTAGTAGAGAAACAAGGAGACATGATAATGATCAGCAATAAGAGAACAAATATCCTTCTCATATCAATCCCCTCCGATGATGCTGAAATAGACATCCGCAGAATAATTTCCATTAGGCCATGCGTTCTTCTGTTCCGTGGTGTAATCTGCCAACATCAGCTTGATTATCTCGTTTGAGTCAGTTGCAAGTATCGGCATGTTCTGACCTAAAGAAGTAACATTGCTGATGTCGATTTGTGTTGCGACGTTATTACTCTCAACCACTGCATTACGAACAGTTGTTGAGAATGATCCATCAAGGTTCTGACTTTGGAATGCATATCTCAAAATGAGTTTGTAATTGATGGAAGCACTGAGATTTGGATCATCATTTGGCCCTGGTTCAAATACAAGAGGCGCAGCTGTTACAGTAAGGGTTCTCTGGTCATAGTTCGATGCCATGATCCAGGTTGCAATTATTCTTCCATGGTTGATTGTATCTTCATGATAGGAAACATCGTCTCCCAAAAGATTAAATGGAAGACCGAATGAGGCAGAACCGCTTGCATTTATAGGATATACCTTGACCATGCAATACTTTCTTATGAAACCTCTGACTGAAAGCTCATTTGTGTTATCTCTTAAAAGCAATTCACCTGATGCAGAAAGGAGAAAACAACAGATAATTGCTGCAAATAATAAAGCTGCAAATCTCTTCATATTTCCTCCTAAAAAGCAGATATTACCAGCCTGATTTTGGCTTCATATACTGCGTTCGGCTCAGGTGTCCTGTTCCTGAGATTGATATCCATCTTGAATTTCATCACGTTGGTAATCAGCTGATTACCAATTCCTGGAATTCCCCCGGTTTTATTTGAAATATTATAAGTTGAATAATCTGCTGATCCTGTTCTTCTCTGCGCAGTAATCTTGTTAACTACAGTTACAGACGATCCGCTACCAGTTGTAACATTCACAGAGTTGCTGGTGAAACCGCTCTTATTCCATTGTGCTGAATAGATATAATCATAAGAGGACTCTGTGAAGGAAATCTGATTTGCAGTCTCGTTTGAAATTGTATATTTTACAGTAAAGAAATCGGAGGAATCATATTGGTTCACGAACGGGTAGAAATAGATATCAAAGGTAATATTCTCATACCTGTTCGTGCTTACACTCAAAATCAGAGCATTTGAATAACTGGTCCTGCTATAGTTGATTTGAAAGCGATCCGTTGTTCCTGTAATCTGGTTACTACTGTAATTTGAGATGTTGATACGATTCACCAGCTCTGCAGGCATCGGAGGATTCTTGTATGCTGTAACATGAAGAGTATCAGCATCCTGATACGCATCTTCAGGAATTTCATTGTCAGATGCAAATACTGAAATGAGCAGCACAAACAATAAGAATAATGAAATAATCACTTTTCTCATGTTGCTGCCACCTCAATCAGTATGGTTCCTGAATATGAACCGTTCTCATATGAACCGATATAATCAGAGAACTGAAATGCAATTGGATAATAAAATGTCTGATTTGTTGAATTCTGTGTCTTATCTAGAGGGAAAGACACCGATGTAGGACTTTCGTTATTGGTGACGTCAATTGTCCTAGACTCAATGTTGTCGTAGCTTATTTCCGACAATGTTCCTAAATCACTTAGTCTGTATACTTTTGCCTTGTAATACCCATATTTGTTCTCATCAGTTTTCTTCAGTGTAGAGAAAGAAAGAGTTACAGAGTAATTAGTGGCAGACACATTGGAATAAACAGCAGCATAAAGCTGTGGATCGTTTAAAGAAGATGCAACGTCAAGCGGACATGCATCGATACGCTGTTTTGAAGTGTTTGTGAAATACATGTCTGAAACGCTTTCAGAGACTTCATTGATGAACCAGTATTTGAACTCAACAGATCCGGTTTCAACAGCAAACAATGAGAAGAAACTGTAAAACATGATAATTGTTAACCCAATCAAACACTTTTTCACGAATTTTTCCTCAACATTAATATACATTATACTAAACAATATGGTCAAGATATTTTTTTTACAAAGACCATCAGAAATTTTAAAAAAATTTTTTAAGAGATTGCAGAAAAAAAGGACACCCTGTTACGGATGTCCCTTGTACAATCCAAAATACATTATTAATCAGTTCGCTGATGGCTTGCGGTGAGCTGAAGTGACATACCTTTCTGGTAGACGCTGAAGCTAAACGCAAGTCCAGCAGATGAAATGATCAATATGCCTTGGAATTGCGCATCTTCTTGACCTTCAGCATCTGCTTGCGGGCAAGAGCCTTCTTCTTTCTGTGCTCAATTGCAGACGGCTTCTCGAAGTACTCGCGCATCTTGAACTCGCGGATAACGCCTTCCTTCTCGACCATTCTCTTGAAACGCTTGATAGCTTTCTCGAGTGGCTCAGTCTCATCGACTTTCACGTATGCCATATATTATTCACCCCCTCTGCCTAAAAGCCCAAAGATAGAAACGGAACTGTAGTTCCTGACGTGCTCTGCTAAAATAGCATTGTAAAAGGTTTTTGTCCACACCTTTATTTGAAATCATTCAACAAATAAGCCGTTTTTCATGATCTCATGCGGAATTCCGCCCATGTCTCTGCATACGACATCGAGATTGCGCTCCAAAGAGCATGTGATCTTATACAGACTGGTGTTGAAGAAATCCGGAAGAAGTTCCTCAGACTCAGGCAGAACATCAAGAGCCTCGACAAGGGCACCACCAAGATTCAGGATCACCTCATTGTCCCTGAAAGACACATACCCTATCCTCTTCAGGTTCTCATCAAATTCCAGGATCCTGTCCAGCTCCGGCGTATGGGTCCAGTCAACCAGCCGCCCGCCCTCAAACACAAGATCCACAGTCTGCCTCTTGCCCATGACCATGACAGTGCCGCGGGCATGACCCTCTGCCGAAGACCTGTCCACGTTGAATGAAAGCCTGTCGAAATCAATCCCGCAGATGAACTCCCTCCCTGACTGAAGGACCTGATTCCCGCCCACAAAACGGCTTGAAGGCGCAATTGTCAGCCCGAGGTCCGTAGCAGGCCCGTGAATGACCATCTCCGCAAGATTCATGTCCTCAAGCCGTCTGCTTCTGTACCTGGAGGCCAGACTCAGAGACGAAACCCCGACATCAAGCGTGCTCAACAGGGAGTCCCACGCCTCATCGTCATCATCAAAGACCGATGCCACACACCATGGCACAGCTATGCGTCTGTCAAGGACCAGAGGATCAGCCAGATGACCTAGCTTCTGAAGAGCCCCCATGTCATCCTGCTCAACTACAATATCAATCAAATGTCCTTCCTGGTTGATTGTTTTCTCATGAGAGAGCCTTAGCATGACTGCAGATTTCGGAAGATGTGCAGGCGGAGCGGGATCAAACTCCAGCACCTGAGAAGGCTTACCGTTCTCAATCACAAGGATCTTAACCGTGACATCAGTCACAGGCAGAGCTGTCTGGGCAATTAATCTTGCAAACTCGAGATCTCTCTCATCCGTGTTTATTGAAAGGGCATCTCCTGTCCTGAGGTCAAGGAAATCCCTGACAATGGCAGTGGCATAATCAATGTATTTCTTTTCCATATAATTAGATATTTAGCAGGCAGGCAAGCCTTGCGCCTTCAAGGGTATGCTTAACATCGGCCTTGTTGACGTAAATCTTTCCCTCAAGATATCTGGAGAAACCGCCTGTGGCAATGACAACAACCTTGTGACCCACTTCCTTCTCCACCTGCTCCACAATAGCCTTTAGTTGGCCGACAAAACCGTAGATCACACCTGCACGTATAGATGACACAGTATCTCTTCCCAGAACTGTGTTCGGAAGATCAAGCCTTATCTCAGGAATCTGGGCTGCACTGGCAAACAGTGCCTTGACTGATGTCATCATACCAGGGCCGATTGTTACTCCCAGGACATCGCCTTGAGGCGATACAGTCTCAGTAGTGAAAGCCGTGCCGAAGTCTGCAACAGTGACATAATCATCCGGATACAACTTGTGTGCAGCAATAAGATTGCAGAGAATATCTGCACCAAGCTCAGGTGGAATCGATTCCTTGTTGAGTCCTGACTCAATATCGTTGGTGACAACAACAGGATCAATGCCGCTGTGCTCTTTGATACCTTCAATAATTGGTTCTGTGAGATGAGGTACAACACTGCTCACAACAGCCTTCTCGTAAGACAGAGGGCTCAGTTTCTGCATGAACAATTCAACGTTGTCATGGCTCTTTGTCTTGACTCTTATGGCCTCACCCCACTCAGACCCGTCATGGATTGAAAGAACAATGTTTGTGTTTCCGATATCAACCGCAAGGATTCTGCTGTCTGCCATCATCCACCTCAGAGCGCAACTGCGTTCTTTGAACCGTACATCTCCATTCTCAGTGCTCTGATTGCAGGATCTGACATGTAATCATCGAACTTCATGTAGCGGTCAATGAGTCCCTTCGGAGTG
>JAFZUN010000244.1 GCA_017618315.1 Spirochaetales bacterium | reverse complement strand
CAGGGGTATAGTCACGTCCCATCATCCTCTCCATGCCGTAGACCGCACCGATGATGTGGCTCTGGTTGATCACGTCTGATCCGCCGGCTCCGACAAAGAGGTTCTTGGCCTGGTTTGCCATTCCGATGACCTCATGAGGCACAACCTGTCCCACAGAGAGAACTAGGTCGAATGACGGGTCAATGACCATCTTGTTGATCTCGACCGAGACCCCCTTCTTCCACAGTCCCTCAGTGACTTCCTCGACGAATGACGCGGGAACCTCACCGATTTTCACGACATCATGTCTCCAGTCGTGTCCGTGGAACTTCTCAAGTGGGATGTCCCCATACATGGCCTTGATCTCTTTCTCGGTCATGGGGACATGGGTTCCAAGTGCCTCTAGAAGCTCAACCTGGACATTGTTCTCAACACACCAGTGATAGGCGATGTTGGCAATCAGGCCGGCATTGGAGAAGCATCTGGTGTAATCAGGCACAACCATCAGCATCTTCTTGGGCTTACGCTCTTCAAGTGCGCTTATGACCATGCTTTTAATTTCTTTATCTGTAAGCATCTTAAACCCTTAAGCGTTGTAAGTAGAGGCAGAAGTGCTGCCGCCCTCACCTGTCCAGTTGGTATGGAAGAACTTGCCTCTCTCCTGGTCAACTCTCTCATAGGTGTGTGCACCGAAGTAGTCTCTCTGTGCCTGAAGCAGGTTTGCTGGAAGCCTTTCGGTGGTGTAACCGTCAAAGTAGCTGAGTGCGCTTGCGAAGGCAGGTGTCGGGATACCGCAGAGGGCTGCGTTGGCCACGACCTTTCTCCATGCGGGAACAAGGCTCTGGATAAGTGACTTGAAGTACGGGTCCAGAAGGAGGTTTGAAAGCTCCGGATCCTTGTCATAGGCTTCCTTGATCTTTCCGAGGAATGTGGATCTGATGATGCATCCGCCTCTCCACATCAGGGCGATTCCGCCGTAGTTGAGCTGCCAGCCGTAGTTCTTGGCTGCTGCCTTCATAAGGACATAGCCCTGGGCATAGCTGATGATCTTGGATGCAAGCAGAGCCTTGCGAATGTTCTCGATCATCTCCTTCCTGTCGCCTGTGAACTTCTCTCTCTTCACCTTGTACTCGGCAGCTGCCTCGACACGCTCGGCCTTCATGGCTGAGAGACAACGTGCAAAGACTGCCTCACCGATGAGTGTGAGAGGAACACCCTCATCAAGAGCGGCGATTCCTGTCCACTTACCTGTTCCCTTCTGACCTGCGGTGTCAAGGATCTTGTCAACCAGAGGCTGGCCGTCCTCATCCTTCTTGGCAAGGATCTCACTTGTGATCTGGATGAGATAGCTGTCAAGCTCTGTCTTGTTCCACTGTGTGAAGACCTCGTGCATCTCGTCGGCACTCATTCCGAGAAGATCCTTCATGAGCTGGTAGGCCTCGCAGATGAGCTGCATGTCACCATACTCGATTCCGTTGTGGACCATCTTAACGAAATGACCTGCTCCGCCGTTTCCGACCCAGTCACAGCAGGGACTTCCGTCCTCGACCTTGGCGCTGACAGCCTGGAAGATCGGCTTGACAAGCGGCCATGCTTCCGGGGATCCGCCCGGCATCATTGAAGGTCCCTTGAGAGCGCCTTCCTCACCACCGGAGATACCTGTTCCGATGTAGAGAAGACCCTTGGACTCGACATATTCGCATCTTCTGATTGTATCAGGGAAGTGGCTGTTTCCGCTGTCGATGATGACATCGCCCGGCTCAAGCACAGGAATAAGCTTCTCTATGAAGTCGTCAACAGCCTGTCCGGCCTTGACCAGCAGGAGAACCTTTCTGGGTCTCTCGAGGTTGTCTGCAAGCTCCTGGACGCTGTGGCAACCGATGATGTTCTTGCCCTTGGCTCTTCCGTTTGTGAAGTTGTCGACCTTCTCGACTGTCCTGTTGTAGACTGCGACTGTGAAGCCCTTGGACTCCATGTTCATGACAAGGTTCTCGCCCATGACGGCAAGTCCAATCAAACCGATATCTGCTTTCTTGGCCATTATTAACTCCTTTTCAATTAACGCTTTACTCTTGCGTTGCCCTTGTAAATGGACATGATCTGATCCTCATCCGCCGGTGTGCCGTAGTCGGTGAGGACTGTTGTTGCCAGGACACCTGTCGCCCAGCCGTACTTGATCCAGTCTTCCTCAGCCTTTCCTGAGAGGATCGCATAGAGAAGACCGCCGACAAAGCCGTCGCCGCCGCCGATTCTGTCCATGACCTGGATCGGTCTCGGAAGCTCCTCGTACCAGTTGTCTCCGACTCTTACAAGTGCGCCCCAGTTGTGCTCATTGGCGCTCACAACCTCTCTGAGGGTTGTCGCATAGACCTGAGCGT
>JAFZUN010000029.1 GCA_017618315.1 Spirochaetales bacterium | reverse complement strand
GTAAAAAGTAAACAGTCACCTCATGTCTCTCATTTCAGGTTGTTGAGGATCCGTTCAATCAGCGATGTTCGGTTAAACGGGGTGACGATGTAATACCCGTCGACAAACGGCTCTATCTCTTTAGCAATCCTGACTGTGATCTCTACTGCAAGGTCCTCGCTCTGGGCTCGGTCCTTACCCTCATACTGCCTGATGATCTCAGGAGACACAGAGATTCCGTTGACCTCGCTGTCCATGAAGCGGGCGTTGCGCTCACTGATTATGGGAATCAGCCCACCAAGGATATAGGCGTCAAGCTCCTCTTTGGCACGCTTGAGGTTTTGTACGGCTGTATCTGTCAGAACTGGTTGGGTCAGAAATCCTACCATGCCCTTGCTGACTTTCTCTTTCGCAAGCTTCAGCTGGACATCGAAGTTCCTGGCATTTACGTTCAGTGCGCCGAATATGTGAAAACCTCCTGGAAGTGTCTGTCTTCCGAGCTCCGATACAAATGCGGTGAGCTTTCTTGAGTTGAACTGATAAACACTCTTGACCTCATCACGCTCTGCGGTTGGGATGGGGTCACCGGTGACAAGAAGTACATTTCGGACACTTTCGGCATACAGGCCCAGAAGCAGGGCCTTGGTTGCATTCAGGTTCCTGTCCCTGCATGTCATGTGCGGGATCACGTCAAGCTCCAGTTCACGCCTGACCTTGCAGGCAAGAAGGCTTGAGTCCATCCTTGCACGTGCTATGGGGCAGTCTGCTATTGTAAGAATATCAACCCCTGCATCCCTGAGTTTCGTGGCTCCTGCCATGAATTTGGACAGTGATGCGTTTTCCGGCGGATCCAACTCCACCGCTATAGGTTTTCCGCCTGATATGAGTTTCTGCCAGAAGTGGCTTGTGACGGTATCTGCAGTCTCATCGGCTGTGACCGTCTTCTTGCCCTCTGTGCCTGTGGCCCGCGGGAGACACTTGCTGATCATCTTGATGTGAAGGGGAGTGGTTCCGCAGCAGCCTCCGAGAATCCTTGCCCCGACATTGGCCATGTCAGCCACAGACTGGGCGTAGAAGGCTGGATCTCCTTCATAGAAGACCCTGTGGCTCAGGACGGTGGGGTAGCCAGCATTCGGCATAAGGGAGAGGAATTTTCCGTTCAGCTCCAGGCGTGAGGCCATCTCTTTCATGTGCACCGCGTCCTGGATGCAGTTCATGCCAAAGGCATCGATAAACGGGCAGCTGCCGACAATCTCCGCAAGCTGGGAGGCGAATACTCCGTCTCTGGTGAATCCGTCAGGCAGAACCGCGAATGAGGCGATTATGAAGGCGTCCGGGTTCTTTTCCTTTATGAACCTTGCGGCCTCCGGAATCCCGTCAGGAATGGATTGTGTCTCGAAAAGGAAGTTGGAGGCTCCCATCTCAAGGAACCTTCCAGCAATGCGGATGTATTCATGCTCGCTCTCATCAACATCCTCAGGAAGCTCGATGGCTCCGATATCCATGGGGCCGATGTCTGCGAACACGAAGGCGTTGTACTTTGAAGCGGCCTCCTCTGCAAGGCGGTAGCCTTTCTCGATGATGGCATCGCAGTCATCCGGGAAGTTCTGTCTGTTTGCGCCGAACGTGTTTGTAGTGATTGCCATGGATCCGGCCTGCAGGTACTCGGTATATCCCTGATGAGATCTGGCTTCTCAATGTTTGCAGCTTCAGGTGCGTTTCGGTAGGTTCTGTCCTTAGATGTCAGGTAGGTTCCCATTGCCCCGTCAAAGAGGAGTATGTTGTTTTTTAGGTATTCTCTGATGTCCTTCCTGCTCATTTGCCAAGAACCCTCCTTGCCGTATCCGCAGATTCCTTAGGATCTTTTGTGTAGAAATCAGCGCCTATCTGATGTGCGTATTCCTCTGTGAGGACAGCACCTCCGACCATGACCTTGCAGTCGTGGCCTGACTTTTTCAAAGCCTCTATGGTCCGTCTCATGGATTCCACAGTGGTTGTCATGAGTGCGGACAACGCTACAAGCCTAGCATTCTCCTCAATGGTTCTCTCTACGACAGTGTTTACCGGGACATCTTTTCCAAGATCAATGACATCATAACCGTAGTTCTCAAGGACAACCTTGACTATGTTCTTGCCGATATCGTGGATATCTCCCTCGACGGTGGCGATTATTATTTTGCCCTTAGATGCATCCGAGCTCTTGGGAAGCTTCTTCCTTATCAGGTCAAAGCCTCTTCCTGCGGCGTTTGCTGCATTGATCAGCTGTGGCAGGAAGATCAGATGTTTCTCATATTGCTCACCGACCTTGTCCAGGGCCGGGATGAGGCGGTCATTGACTACATCAAGCGCATCCATGGTCTCGAGCAGCTTTGATGTTGCCTTCTCTGCTTCCTGACCAAGTCCCTTTATGATGGCTTCTTCAAGGCTTATACCTTCTGAATTCTCATGTTTTTCTGTAGACTGAGCCATTGTTTGTTGCTGAGCAAATCTCTCGATATACTGCTTGCAGTCGATGTCCTGACCATTCAGTGCCCTGTAAGATGTGACGGTGTCCATTATGTCCTGGCTGTTGACGTTTATGATCGGGAAATCAAGTCCGTTGTAAAGCGCCAGGTTCAGGAAAGCACATGTGATATGGCTCTTGTCCGGAAGTCCGTAGGCTATGTTACTCACTCCAAGGGCTGCATGGACACCGAGATCCTCTCTCACGCGTCTGAGAGCCTCAAGTGTCAGAAGAGCCTGATCTTGCTGGGCGGATACTGTCAGGGTCAGACAGTCAATCATAATGTCTTGTCTGCTGATTCCGGCTTTTTCCGCGCGGGAGACTATCTTTCTGGCATGTTCAAGGCGCTCCTTCACTGTGGTTGGAAGTTTCCTGTCCATTGCAAGTCCTACCACTGCAGCTCCATATTTGCGGGCTATGGGAAGAATCTCTTCGAGCTTCGCATCATCTGCGTTGACTGAGTTAATTATTGCCTTTCCGCATGCGTAGCGAAGGCCTGTCTCAATGGCCTCTGCCTTTGATGAGTCTATCATCAGCGGAAGACGCACCACACTCTGGACAGCCTGCACGACCTCCTTCATCAAAAGGCTCTCATCTACATTCGGTATACCGACATTGATGTCAAGGATATCTGCTCCGGCATCGGCCTGCTGGATTGCAAGCTTCATGATATAGTCCATGTCATGCTCGAGCAGGGCTTGCTTCAGATGCTTCTTTCCAGTGGGGTTGATTCTCTCACCAATGAGATGAGTTCTGCCGTACTCGGCCATGGAGGATGATGAGCAGATTCCGTTTCTTCTTGCCTGCTCTGATTTGCTGCCATAGTGGCTGGCTTTTTCGCTCAGCGCCTTGATGAATGCGGGGCTTGTCCCGCAGCAGCCTCCTGTGGCATGGACGCCAAGCTCAAAGAAAGGCTCCATCTCTGCGGCGAACTGTTCCGGAGTGATGAAATAGGAACCGGTCGCAGGATCCGGGAGTCCTGCGTTAGGCTTTGCAATCAGCGGAAGGTCTGTCCACTGCCGCATCTCCTTGATCAAGGGAAGTATTTCCTTTGGACCAAGTGAGCAGTTAATACCTATCGCATCTGCGCCAAGACCCTGGAGTGTGACCGCCATGCAGGAAACCGTTGTTCCGGTGAACGTCCTTCCGTCCGCCTCGAAGCTCATAGTGACCCAGACGGGTAGGGTGGAGTTCTCTTTTGCAGCAAGTAGCGCTGCTCTTGTCTCCTGAAGGTCTGTGAAAGTCTCAAAGACAACAAGGTCAGCTCCTGCATCGGCTCCGGCCACCACCATCTCCTTGAATATGTCATAAGCCTCGTCAAAGGAGAGGGTGCCAAGAGGGGAAAGAAGCTCGCCGATAGGACCGATATCAAGGGCCACCCTGGTGCCAGGGGCTTCACTTGATGCTCTCTTGGCTATGGCTATGTTTTCCTTTATCACATCAGAGGCACTGTGGCCTGTCCCATCCAGTTTTCTCCTGTTGGCTCCGAAGGTGTTGGAGTAGAGGATGCGGCTTCCTGATTTGACATAATCACGCTGGATCTCCTCTACGGCCTGAGGGTTCGAGAGCGCAAAGATCTCGGGTTTCTCTCCCGGTCTGAGTCCGCGGCTCTGAAGCATTGTCCCCATGGCGCCATCAAGGATAACGGTCTTTGTATCAGTCATGGCACAGGCCTCCCTTTCTGTATGAGCAATTCCGGTTCAGGGTGCAGTTGGCGCAGCCTCTGAGGACAAGTCTCTGCTTTTGATCGGATATTCCGATTATACACGTGACAGACTTGCGTGGAACCATGATGTTGCTTGGGGTCAGAGTAAGTCCTATTCGTTTTTCTGTAAATAGAATGTCAAGGATCTTTTTCTGGCTCTCCATGGGAAGATCCCCGTAACCCGGGCTGTATCTGTCGGTAAGATACAGCTCTTCCTCCTTGTATTTTTGCCTCATCATGGCCTCGAAGTTATCACAGACATTCTCAATTGCGGTGCTCTGGGCACTGTCCAGAATAACGGCATCTGACATGTTCAGGACCTCTGCACGCCTAAGCATCTGCTCTGCCTCGGGTCCGAGAGTTGCAGCCATAATGATGGCCTGTTTACAGGAGGATAGTAGGATTTTTATGTCATTTCCACCTAAATCCAGGCCATTGATTATTCCATCCTTTACTTCGCGTACCGTATATGTCAGTCTTGGTCTTGAACTGCTTTTAACTGAATTGATGCATCTTTCAATCTGAGCCTTGAGATCAGTGTCAATGATCTGCCTGTCATGGCCTAGGTATCTGAGGACTTCTTTCTCCGGAATGTCAGTTAGCAGCGCTTCCATATTTCTCTCCGCGTTGTTTCATTATATGAGTTAACAATGAGAAATGGGAGTGATTTTCACCAGTTTTTGGTCTACAATAGAATTCATGCTTACAGATATTGAGATTGCACAGGCAGTGAAGCCGCTTCCCATAGGGGAGATTGCCGCAAGAGCAGGCATTGACCAGCAGTTTGTCGAACAGTACGGAAGGACAAAGGCAAAGATTGATCTTTCCTTCCTTGAATCCAGAAAGGACAGCCCGGACGGGAACCTGATTCTTGTTACGGCCATTACCCCGACTCCGGCAGGAGAGGGAAAGACCACAACAACCATCGGTCTTGCTGACGGACTGAGGAAGATAGGGAAGAGAAGCATCCTGGCTCTTCGTGAGCCATCAATGGGGCCTGTCTTCGGAGTGAAGGGCGGTGCCGCAGGCGGAGGATATGCCCAGGTAATCCCCATGGAGGAGATCAACCTCCATTTCACAGGAGACTTTCATGCCATCAGCGCGGCGAACAACCTGCTGGCGGCAATGATAGACAACCATATCTTCCAGGGCAATGAGCTGGGGATTAATCCGACATCCGTTGTCTGGAGACGCTGTGTCGACATGAACGACAGACAGCTCAGGTTTGTCGTTGACGGGCTTGGCGGAGCAAAGAACGGAGTACCCAGAGAAGACGGCTATGACATCACCGTGGCATCAGAGATCATGGCCATACTGTGTCTCTCAACATCAATTTCAGATCTGAAGGAGAGGCTTGGCCGGATCATAATCGGCTATTCATATGAAGGCAATGCAATTACAGCAGCGGACTTGAAGGCCCAAGGTGCCATGACAGCCATCCTCAAGGATGCTCTCAAGCCGAATCTTGTGCAGAGCCTCGAGGGCACTCCCGCATTCATCCATGGAGGACCTTTTGCCAATATTGCCCATGGCTGTAACTCCGTGCTGGCGACCAGGATGGCGCTCAAGTGCGGTGAGTACATCGTCACTGAGGCCGGATTCGGTGCAGATTTGGGTGCCGAGAAATTCATGGACATCAAGTGCAGGATCACAGGACTCAGGCCAAAGGCCGTGGTAGTGGTGGCAACCGTGCGTGCATTGAAGATGCATGGCGGCCTGAAGAAGGAAAATCTTGGCACGGAGGACCTTGATGCTCTTGAGAAGGGTCTTCCGAACCTCCTGAGGCATGTCTCTGTCATGACCGATGTCTACAAGATTCCTTGGGTTGTGGCCATTAATCGTTTCCCGACTGATACAGAAGCCGAGCTTGAGCTTGTTGAGAGAAAGTGCAGGGAACTTGGAGTGAACGTCGTGCTCTCAGAGGTCTGGGGCAAAGGCGGTGAGGGTGGAAAAGCCCTTGCTGAGGAGATAGTGAGACTCTGCAGGAAGGAAAGCAAACTTGAGCTGACCTATGAGGACTCTGATTCCATAGAGACAAAGATAAGCAAGGTTGTCAGGCGCATCTACGGAGGCTCTTCCGTCTCATATGCTCCTGGTGTTAGGACAAAGATCCGGAAACTTGAGGCAGCAGGTTTTGCGTCGGTTCCCGTCTGCATGGCAAAGACACAATACAGTTTCTCTGATGATCCGAAGAAGCTCTGTGCACCTACAGGCTTCACCGTCACAGTGCGTGATGTGAAGATCAGTGCCGGAGCAGGCTTCATGGTCGTGTACACGGGTGAGATTATGACAATGCCCGGACTGCCAAAGATCCCTCAGGCAACTGTGATTGATGTGGATGAAAGCGGGAAGATTACCGGCTTAATGTGATTTTTCTGTGAAGTATTGTGATATGTATGGAGGCTGAACATGGCTGATTTCAAGAGTTTCCTCAAAAGCGCTGTCTCAAGCGCAGTCAATTCCTGCAATGATTTTATGAATAAATATTCAATCTTATTACAGTTTTCTCGTTATTATGTTGACATTATGCAGTTTTAGTCATACCATCACACACATATTAAATATTGAGAGGTCAATATGGCTGAAAAAAACGTTGTCAAGAAGACTTGGATAGTGAAGCTTTGCTTTGCAGTTGTCGTGGTCGCGCTTCTTATTGTGGCCGCAGCATCAGGTAAGGACTTCACCTGCACAATCTGGGCACTTCTTCCTCCTGTTGTTGCTATCGGACTTGCCCTTGCAACCAAGGAAGTGTACTCATCACTTTTCATCGGTATCCTGATCGGAGGACTTCTTTATTCCGGTTTCGGTTTTGAGGGGACTCTGGTACATGTTTTCCAGGACGGCTTTGTGGGTTCCATCGCAGACTCCTACAATGTCGGAATCCTGATCTTCCTTGTTATCCTTGGTGCCATTGTAGCACTCATGAACAAAGCCGGCGGCAGTGAGGCTTTCGGACGCTGGGCATCAGAGCACATCAAGACAAAGACAGGCGCCATGCTTGCCACCACAGCTCTTGGAGTCCTGATCTTCATTGATGACTACTTCAACTGTCTGACAGTCGGATCTGTCATGAGGCCTGTCGCAAGCAAGCACGGAATCTCAAAAGAGAAGCTGAGCTACCTGATTGATGCAACAGCAGCTCCTGTCTGTATCATAGCTCCTGTTTCTTCATGGGCAGCCGCGGTTGCGGGCTTCGTAAAGGATTCAGGAGTCAGCGGATTCGGCCTGTTTGTCAAGGCTATCCCTTACAACTTCTATGCTATCCTGACCATTGTCATGATGCTCTGTCTTGCATTCATGAAGTTTGATTACGGTCCGATGCGCAAGTTCGAGCCGGTGACCAAGGACAGTGCAAAGCAGAAGATTGATGATTACATCAGCAGAAAGGGCGCATTCTCCGAGAAGATCGAGGTCATGGAGGAAGAGTCACTCAAGGACAAGAGCCGCAAGAACGGAAAGGTCATCGACCTTGTATTCCCGATTGTCGTCCTCATTATCGCATGTGTCATCGGAATGCTCTACAGCGGCGGATTCTTCAGCGGAGCAGGTGTCATTGAGGCTTTCTCTGATTCAGATGCCTCTGTCGGCCTGATGCTCGGAAGCGCATGCACATTCATCATCACAATCATCTACTTCCTGATCAGAAGAGTCCTGAAGTTCCAGGACATCATGAGCTGCCTGCCGGAAGGCTTCAAGGCCATGGTTCCTGCAATCCTGATTCTTGTGTTCGCCTGGACACTCAAGGCAATGACAGACAGCCTGGGAGCAAAGGAGTTCGTCGAAGGTCTCGTCTACGGTTCAGCAGCCGGTTTCAAGGTCATGCTTCCTGCAATCATCTTCCTGATCGGTTGTTTCCTCTCATTCTCGACCGGAACATCCTGGGGAACATTCGGAATTCTTATTCCGATCACAATCAGCGTCTTCCCGATCACAACACCGATCGGAGTCGTCTGTGTCTCGGCATGTATGGCAGGTGCTGTCTGCGGTGACCACTGCTCACCGATCTCAGATACAACCATCATGGCAAGTGCCGGTGCTGACTGTGACCACATCAACCACGTCAACACACAGCTCCCGTATGCCATCACAGTTGCAATCGTGTCATTCTTCTGCTATATAATCGCTGGTCTTGTCCCGAACTGGCTGATTGTGCTCCCGATTGCAATCGTGCTCATGATTGGCACACTGTTCGTCATCAGGAAGGTCACAGCTCAGAAGGCTGCAGCCTGAAAATAATAAATGAATTGCTCGAAGGGACTTCCGCATGGAGGTCCCTTTTTCATTACTACCAGGGTTTCCCTTCTTCTGATAAAGAGGTATTCTTTTACTTGTGATGCGTAAGGTGATCATTGCCCTCATCATGTGCCTCATTTCCGTTGCCGCGGTTTTCTCTATCAGTGTGACAAGCAAGCAGGAGAGCCATCCGTTTGACTCCATCCCCATGCTGGAAGCCTATTACGATGAATCGGATGACGGCTATGCGGATTTCTGGGACAGGTGCACGATTTCTCTTCTGACAGTCTCTCAGGGCGGACCGATCTATTCATGGTTCGGACACTCGGCGTTTCTTGTCACAACTCCGGACAGGCGTGATATCACTTACGACTACGGCACGTTCTCATTCAATGACGAGGATTTTGTCGTTAACTTTGCATTCGGAAGACTCTGGTTCCTCTGTCATTCCTCCTATGCCGAATATCAACTGGAAGGCCTTGAGGAAGATGGAAGAAGTGTTACCAGGGTTGTCCTTCCGTTCACAAGGGAGCAAAAGAAGGCGATCATCAGCTTCTTGAATGAGAATGTGAAGGCTGAGAACCGTACCTATCTTTATCACCATTACAAAGACAACTGCGCCACAAGGCTCAGGGACATCATAGATTACACAACAGGCGGCGATTTCCGCAGGTGGGCAGAGTCGCAACCCGGCTACACGTTCAGGCAGCAGGCATCACGTGCGCTGTCGCGTAATCCGTTCATGCTGTGGCTTCTTGATTTCCTTCAGAGCGGCCAGATAGACAAACCTGCGACCCTTTGGGATGAGATGTTCCTGCCGGGCACCCTTGAGAAGGCTGTGATGGAATACTATCATCTGGACAATGAGCTTGTCGTGGATAATGAGGGCAATTATCCTGCGGTGCCGGACAAACCCAAGAACAACATCCTGTTCTCCATCCTGTTCGGGTTGGTTCTGGGCGGGATATCCGCCATGCTTCTGTTCTTTGGGAAAAACAAGGCATACTTCATCTACAGCGGAGTCATTGACGTGGTTCTGGGAATCCTTGGGTCATTCCTCTTCTTCCTGATCTTCTTCTCCAACCACGATGTGACATGGTTCAATGAGAACATCCTGTTCGTGAACCCGCTTCTTTTTGTCCTTGCGGTCCTGTCATTCAGGAGAAGCGGAAAAGTGGAGCTGCTCTCAAGGATCATTATTGCAGTCATTTTCCTGCTCTGCATCCTGAAGCTTGTTCTTCCTTCTGTCTTCATCCAGGCGAACTGGACAGCAATCATTGTGATGGTCCTGTTCCATCTGTCGGGTTGCTTTCTCGGACTTTTCTCAAGAAACAGGAAAAAATCTCTTTAAAAATAAAGGCTCCGCGGCATTGCCACGGAGCCAGGAAGAAAAGCGCTCTGATATCAGCAGAAGAATGCTATGTCTGATGTGTGTCTGGTGATAGTTGTCGCCATGAGCACCATAACGCTTGTTGCAATGAAGACACCTGTCCAGATGCTTCCGGTCTTCTTGTAGTAGTACCTGCAGACCAGTGCTCCGAAGATCGTCGGGGCGAAGAGGTTCCATGCGAAGATGGACGGGTCGCCTGCGGT
>JAFZUN010000243.1 GCA_017618315.1 Spirochaetales bacterium | reverse complement strand
GGGAGCGTCAGCAGAAGCCGAGCTGGCGCAGGGTTCTGCAGCGAAGGCGGCATGGAGCCGGACTACCGGGAGGCGTAAGGCAAACCCTTGGCCGTGTAAACAGAAAGGCAACTTCGCAAGAAGCTGCCTTTTCTGTTTAAACTGTCATCGTAAAGACCTCGAATCTTTAACTTGTATACTTAAATGCTTCGGATCCAGCTGAAAAGTATACGGTGTTAACTTTTCTCCCTTAAAAACCGGCAAAAAGTAAACATCCGGCAATGTCCGCCTGTCGTGGCATCCGTGATCATTCCCAGATCCCAACATTTTCGGGCAAGAACCTATTATTTTCCCTTGTAGACGGAATCTTTGAACATGTCAGTCAGCTTTTCAATGGATTTGCTGATATCGTACTTTTGCCCCATTCCAAGGTACTTGCGGGCTTCAAGCCTGCGCTCTTCATCATGTTCAATCCACCAGTCGATGCGCTCAGCCAATGCCTTGGCATTCCGTGCGGGGAAACGGCTTCTTTCGGAGAGGGCGTATTGGGCAGTTGCGGTAAGCTTGCCGGTTGCTATGATCGGGACCAGCCCAAGCTCAATGGCCTCCATGCATGACAGGCCTTCGACCTCCACGGGCGCACAGTGGATATAAAGATCGCACTTGCGGTATATTGCGTCCAATTCCTCAAGAGAATGGAATCCGAAATCCGGTTCATATTTAAGGATTCCCTTCCTGACAAGTTTTGCAGCCACTCTCTTCAGATTCCTTTCCTGCGGGCCACGGCCTGCTATGACCAGACGGATTCTGTCGGCATTTCTCGAATATTTCATTGCCTTAATCAAAGTGAACTGATCTTTTTCCACTGAGTATCTTCCGGTAGTGACAATTGTGTAGCTTCCATCTTTTGCATCAGATGCGCAGACCGGAGAATCAGGACCTATACCTTTCGGAATCATGCCGTTGGAAATGACCCGCAGCTCGGGTTTGAAATGCCATTCTTCCAGACGATCCTTGGCATTCTGTGTCGGACATTGGATGATTGAGCATTTATTGAAGACAAAGTGCCGCCAAAGCATCATAGTGCAGTTGTTCAGGATTCTGCTCCAGCCCATGTGTATTGAACTATAGAGGTTCTCGGGGTGCAGATGGTATGTGGCAGTCAGGACCTTTCCCGCTTTGATTACCATTGACGCCACATGACGTTCCAGCATGAAAGGCTCCTCCAGATGTATCACATCCGCCCAAGAGATAGCCTCCCTGATCATTTTCCTGTCAGTTTTTGAGAATGAATAGCCCTGTTTGCGAACAAGACTGTCAAAGACCGGAACATGAAAGCGTTTCAAAGGGTATTCTGGAGTTTCAGGCACACCTGGCTCCACCCCGGAGAGAACCCTGACATCAAATCCCGCTTCCCGAAGGCCGCGGATGGTTCTCTGTGCGGAATTAGACAGCCCATTTCCCCTGACATAACAGTTGTTCACAACAAACAGTATCTTCATCATAGCCATCCGTGCAGATTGCAACGTCAGATCACCTTGCGGCTCCTGAGTCTCTCAATATCCTTGTCAATCTCCGTCTTAAGCTGCTTTGACTCATCATCTGCAGTTGCCTCATTATAAAGCAAGGAGATTAGCTTGTCTTGGTTCTGTATGACAGAGTTCTTGATCTGGCTGGTGGGCTCAAGCTTCTCTGAAAGCTGCTGCTGGACTTCAGATATCCGGGCCTCAGCCTGTTGCCTCAGGCGCTCAGTCTCCGCCTTGATTGCATTCATGCGGGCCTTGACCTTCTCAGTACGGTAGATCACATCAGGATAGGCATCCGCGAAACGTTTGGCAAAAAGACTCTTGTCGGCCAGCATTTTCCTGACTTCCTTCCCGATTGCCTCTGTATTGTCTGCCTCACTCTTCTCGACACTGTCTTTGACCAGCTTCAGGACAAAGTGGGAGATCAGATAATCGGTAATGAATACCACTGAAAGAGCAATGGCAGTGATATATCTTGCCTTAAAGGAAATGTCGGCGAACAACCTGTAAAGAAGAGGATTTGCCAGTTTCACGACCAACACACCTCCAAGTCCGAACAGTATCAGGTTTCCGATCCAGACTCTTCCGTTCAGGTTCATGGGTTTCTGGCTGTAATCCCACCATCTTGCATGAAAGCGCTTCTCAAGACAATAGCTGACCAGGTATTCAAGCACCCCGCATAACACGAATGAGACGGCAAAGACAGAGCCATATGATGACTCATATTTGGAGATCATCACCAAACCGTCAATTGCTGCGGTAATCAGAGCGCATCCGGAACCGTATATCGGCAGGCATGGGCCTGTCAGGAAACCACGGTTGATGAATCTGTGGTACTGAAAGAATTTCAGTGTCACCTCAATGCACCAGCCGACAAATGAATAGATAAAGAACAGCAGAATAAGATTAGTAAGATAATCCATTAAAACCTCTTTCGTGAAAACCTGTCCAATAACAGTTTTTTTAATTATATTATCATCATAATTGCATTACTGACATACAGGAGATCACATATGAGCGATTTTGACAGACTCTGCAAGGAATTTGAGAATATTGAATTCGAGGAATACGCATTGCTGCTTAAGGAAAAGTCAATGAAGGTCCTCCCTGCTCTGGCTGTTGTATCACAGGGGGGACTGTCCGGAATTGAGATTTTCGGGTCTTTCATCACTGCCGCTGTGGTGGCGGACGGCAAGCTTGCCGAGGAGGAATATGCCCTTCTATATCCCATGCTCAATCTCTTCTTCGGGGAGACTCTTGATTATGAGAGTTGCAAGAAAGCCGTTAAGCAGATGGCCTCTGAGGGCAAGGAACTCAAAAAACTCACCAATGAGATGGTTGATGTCCTCGGAATCCTCAGCAAGAACCTGAAAGAGGACATTATTATCATCTGCATGCTCATCTGTGCCGTCGACGGCAAGGTCTCCCTCAAAGAGAAGCTCTGGATCAAGCAGCTGATCAAAGATTAAACAGCATAGCCTTTCGCTTTAATCACAGAGACTATCTGATCCGCATAATCCCTGCACATCTGCTCATTCTCAGCCTCGACCATAACCCTGACAAGTGATTCGGTATCGCTGTGACGCATGAGAACACGTCCGGATGAGCCGAGGATATCTGTAATTCTCTTCACAGCAGCCTGAACGTCAGGATCTGAGGAAGCGGCTTTTTTGTCGCTGACCCTGACGTTCACAGTAAGCTGAGGCAGCATATGGAGTGATGATGCAAGCTCCCTGAGGCTCTTTCTCTCCTCTGCCATGACAGAAAGCATCTTGAGTGTGGTGACAATCCCGTCACCTGTCGTCGAATGCTCGGAGAATACCATATGTCCGCATTGCTCGCCACCTATGATGCCGCCGTGTTCCACCATGCATTTCCTGACAAGAGGCTCTCCCACTCCGGTCGTGAGGAAGTCAATGCCCTCTTTCTCCAGAGCCTTTTTGAGACCGAGGTTCGACACGACAGTTCCTACCACAAGATTGTTTGCAAGTCTGCCGCGTTTCTTAAGATATGTGGCATAAATCAGGTTGAAGTGGTCTCCGGAGACCTCGTCTCCGGCTTCATCAACCGCCATGCAGCGGTCCGCATCACCGTCAAGTGAGAATCCCGCATCAAGGCCTCTCTCCAGCACAAGAGAGCGAATCACCTCCAGATGGGCAGAACCGCAATCCCTGTTGATGTTGAATCCGTCAGGAGCGTCATTTATGAAAACCACCTCGCAATCAAGCCTGTCAAACACATTGTGGGCTATCATTGAGGATGCACCATTGGCACAATCAAGTCCGATTTTTATTCCTTTCAGGGAAGAAGACGGGACAGAGACCAGGTGATCTATGTAATGCTGTCTGCCGATCTGATAGTCAACACACTTTCCGATCGAGTCCCTGCCGGCATAAGGGATCTCATCCATCTTCTCGTTTTCATAGTAGCCTTGGAACTCTGAGAATATGGAATCTCCCATAGGCTCACCGTTTGAAGCAATGACCTTGATCCCGTTGTCATAGTAAGGGTTGTGGGACGCAGTGATCATTACCCCGCAGTCAAAGGAGTCAGAATGTGTGATGAAAGAGACTGACGGTGTTGTAGTCACATTCATCAGATACACATCAACACCGCTCGCCATAAGACCGGCGCTGATTGCGTTCTCAAGCATGTCAGAGGATCTTCTGGTGTCCTTGCCTATGACAGTTCTCGGATTACACCCGGAATCCTTGCGGATGTACCATCCAAGAAAACGCCCGAAACTATACACGACATCTGCCGTAAGTGAGCGGTTGGCCTCTCCTCTGAGTCCCGATACTCCGAATGTGTTTCCCATGAAAGCCTCCTCTGCAAGATCTGTCTGTTCTGCCCAATCCTATTGTCAGAGGCGCTCTGAACTCTCCACGTCCTTGAAATACCTGTATGTGTCAACCTTGATCTCACCGCAGGCGGCCTCGTCGCAGGCGATGATTGCATTGTTGTGCATCTGAAGCGCGCTGCATGTCCACATCTGGCTCACTCCGCCCTCCACGGTATGTGCAAGGGCTCTTGCCTTGTTGTGGCCGTTGATCAGCACAAGCACGGTCTTTGAGTCAAACACTGTACCGACTCCGACTGAAAGCGCATATGAAGGAACCTTTGACGGATCATTTCCGAAGAAACGGGAATTCACGATCTTTGTGTCTGTGGTCAGTGTCCTGAGACCTGTCCTGGAACTGAGAGATGTGAATGGCTCATTGAAGGCAATGTGTCCGTCCACGCCTATTCCACCCATGAAGAGGTCAATTCCGCCATAGGAGGCAATCTTCTTCTCATAGTCCTCACATTCCTTGACCGGGTCATCTGTCATGCCGTTGAGCATGTTGATGTTCTGCTCGGGAATGTCAATGTGATTGAAGAAATTGTCATGCATGAAATACCAGTAGCTCTGGTCATGCTCACGTGGAAGTCCGACATACTCATCCATGTTGAATGTCACCACGTTCTTGAATGAGACCTTGCCTTCCTTGTTCAAGGCAATGAGCTTCTTGTACACACCTATCGGTGATGATCCTGTCGGAAGTCCAAGGATAAAGGGTTTTGTTCCCTTGTGTGAATTGATGGCACCTGCAATGTAGTTTGCAGCCCATGCACTCATCTTCTCATAATTTTCCTGAATGATAACTCTCATCTGATTCCTCCGGTTCAGGCTTCAGGATCTCATAAGCCGCATACCTGCGGCAGAAATCCTAGCTTTTGCCTCAACCATAACACGAATCACAGGCTCTTTCCACTGTATCTTGTGAGAATCAGATGAGAGAGTGCATCCTCATATTCATGTACCGTGAGGGCTCCGGTGACTTCCTGTCTGGCCTTTGCGCTGTTCGGAATGCCCTTCAGGTATGCGCAGACATGCTTACGCATCTCACGGCATGCAGTCCTCTCGCCAAGAAAATCAACCAGACCCCTGAGATGGATCATAATGGCCTCAATCTTTTCTTCAACTGAGATCTCTCTTGGGACCTTTCCGCACAAAAGCGCCTTAGTCTGCTCAAAGATGAACGGGTTCCCTATTGCGCCACGGGCAAATGATATGGCATCGACTCCGGTCTCCTGCAGCATCCTAACTCCGTCTTCTGCCGTAAAAAGATCCCCTGAGCCTATAATGACCTTGTCAGGAAAATGTCTCTTGAGATCAGAGAGAAGCTTCCAATGAGCGGTTGGCATATAAAGCTGGCTTCTGGTGCGGGCATGCATGCAAAGAGCACTTGCACCTGCATCGAATGCAAGCGAGGCAGTCTCAAGGTAGTTTATGCTGTTTGTGTCCCACCCCGTCCTGATTTTGACAGTGACCGGGACATCCACATTCTGCACAATGGTCTTCACAATCTCATGGATGGTCTTGGGGTTCTGCAGTAGCGCGCTTCCCGCTCCGGTCTTGACCACTTTAGGGACCGGACAGCCGCAGTTGATATCAATGATTGCAGGCTTATATGCCATTACTCCCTCAAGCGATCTTCCTGCGGTATCGGCATCAGGCATGAACAGCTGCACAGCCAGATTCACCTCGCCCTCACCCCGCTCCATAAGCATAACGGTCTTTGCGCTGTCTCTGGCGACTCCCTCACTTGAGACCATCTCCGTGTAAGCCAGCGCGGCTCCATGGTGAAGACATATGCTGCGGTATACCTTGTCTGTATAGCCGGCAAGAGGCGCGAGAAACAGATTGGATGATAGAGAGACGTTTCCTATTGAGACTTCATGGAGAAGAGACAAGCTCAGGCCTCTGTCAGATGGAATGCGTTCATGCTGTTCTGATAGAGAATCTCGGACATCTCCTCAAGGGGAACACCCCTCAGGTATGCGACAGCCTGTGCGGTCTCTGGCAGATATTCCGGTTTGTTCCTGCGCTTGGTGTATTTTGCGGGAACCATGAACGGAGCCTCACTCTCAATCAGGATCCTGTCCTGCGGGAGCTTCTTCACAGTGTCGGTGAGCTTTCTCACGTTTTTGTATGTGATGTTTCCGGCAAACGAGAAATACACGGGAAGCTCCATTGCCCTGAAAGCATATTCCCAATCCTCTGAGTAGCAGTGGAAGATTGCACCCTCTTCAGGAATGTTGTGCTTGAGGATATCAAGAATGTCATCGCCGGCTTCCCTGTTGTGGATTATCACGGGAAGATGATTTTTCCTGGCAATCTCAAGGTGCCTGAGGAACATCTCGACCTGCACACCCTTGTACTGGCTGTATTTTCCATAATCAAGACCGGTCTCTCCTATGGCCACAATACGGTCAAGCTTGAGGAACTGGAGAATCTTGGTGTCCCAGTCCAGAAGGCGGTTACCGCTCTCCGTGGGGGATACGCCTACCGCATGATAGACATTCTTGGCACTCTTGAGGTTCTTGTAGATGACCTCAAAATCAGTGAGACTGTTGCAGATGGACACTATATGGGCAACTCCGGCCCTCTTTGCATACTGGACGGTAAGAAGCTGCTCGAGATAATCCTCATGAATGAGACCGATGTGACAATGTGTATCAAATAAACGCATAGAGGCTCCTGTTCTATGTCATTGATTATTTCATGCAAATGAATTATGCATTTTGTAGATATAAATTAGCACGCCTTTTCCCCGCAGTCAAGTTTTCAATCAATTGACCTTACATCGCAGAAAATGTTACTTTTCCATTATCTTAAGGGGTAACTTATGAAAGTACTGGTTTTGGGTTCCGGAGCAAAAGATCATGCAATGGCATGGTGGTTTTCAAGAAGCAAGCTCATTGAAGGTCTTTACGTTGCGCCGAGCAATCCGGGAACTGCGGCATTTGCCGTGAATCTTCCGGATGTGAATCCGTCCGACAAGGATCAGGTTCTTGCAGCATGCCGTGAGAACGGAATTGATTTCGTGTTCATCGGAACGGAGGAGCCCCTTCAGACCGGTGTGATCGATCACCTGAACAAGCACGGGATTGAGACCTTCGGCACTCCGGGTTATGCCTTAAAACTGGACAGCGACCGCAGCTTCTCAAGACAGTTTGCCACAAAGCACGGCATCCCCATCCCAGATTACAAGATCTTCAAGACCGTCGAGGAGCTGTCATCATACCTGAACCAACACAAGGGCACGACATTCACAATCAAGCCAAACGATCTTTCTCCGTCAAGGGTCATGATCAGCTCAGATGACACCGATGCCCTTCTTGACTATGGTACGAACCTCCTGAAGAAAAGCCCTGTGGTTGTCGAGAACCATATCCCCGGAAAAGCGGTGACTATATCAATCCTCATGGATAATGAAGGATATTTTGTTCTTCCGGTATGCTACGAGTACACAAAACGTGAGCATACGGATGTGGGCCATGGTGTCGCAACAGGCGGAATGGGTGCGGTCTGCCCTCTTCCCCTTGATCAGGACATCATGGATGAGATCTCCAGCAAGATCGTCCATCCCACATTCAAGGCACTCAAGAAGGAGAAGCTCTATTACAAGGGAATCCTGACATTCTCACTGATCATCAGCGACAATGGGCCGTTCCTTCTCGACTATCACGTCAGACTGAACGACCCGGCCACACAGGCCATGGTTCCCCTCATGAGAAACGATATCTGCGAGCTCATGCTGGCCATGCACGACAACACACTCAAGAGCGTGCGCCTTGATATGTCTGGCAACAGCGCTGTAGCGGTTGTGATAGCATCTGAAGGTTATCCGGAGGACACCAGGACCAATCAGAAGCTGGCACCGATTCCGCCTCAGTACATGAGCAATGCATTCGAGAACGGCACATTCCTGTTCTTCGGTGCGGTTGAGAGCAGGGAGAACGGAATTTTCACCACTGGAGGAAGAGCCGCCACAGTGGTGGGTGTAGACAAGAACATCATGATGGCGAACTCTAAGGTCTACAGCTCAATCGATCTGGTGAACTTTGACGGCTCCTGGTACAGAAGCGATATCGGAGTAAAGTTCTTTGAGAGCGTAACTCAGTAGTAGATCCTGGCTCCCATTGACATGTTGACTATGACGGTGTTCACCCAGTCATCCGTGAATTCAACAGTGCCGGGATTATAATCATATCCCTCATAGCCATGCTTTACTGTCGGATTGAACGGGCGTGTCATGTCCCAGATACAGTTGAGCCCGAAGCTGATGGTTATAGGGAAAGCATTGAGCTTCTTCTCAACCACAGCCCCGACATTGAAGGCATTGTTCCAGATATTCTGGAAGAAATCTCTCTTATAGTACTCACCGAAGTCCCCGCCCTCTCCGTAATCATATGCGTCATATGACATGTAAGTCAGGATATCTGTTCCTGTTGTCTTGTAGGAATACTGGGCGCTGCGCATCTGGTCCTTGACTGTAAGATCCAAGGACAGTCCCTCGGAGATAGTCGTCTTGAAGTTCATCAGAATCTCAAACGTGTCAGGATTGACAGGATAGCCTATGTTCTGGCCCTTGTTAACATATGCCGTGGTATAAGGCACATCAGCGAACAGTGGCTCCTGATCCTGATAATGAGAGCCGAAGAATGCCGGCACATAGGTTGCCTGGACTGTGAGAAGTGAGAAATCCAGGAATCCCGGCGAGAACTCCGCTCCGATCTGATATGAGAGGATGTTCCTCGGATTGCTGATGAATTTGAGGTTATTGAGCTCATCCATTGCCAAAGCCGCATACAAGCGTCCGATTCCAGGAATCGTATATGAGAAATCAAACCCTGCCAGGACATTGTCATAATCACCGAGGGCGTTCTGGGCGAACATGTAGATTGAGAACGGATTCAGGTAAGAAATCTCAAAACGCTTTCTCCAGACCACGGACTCCCATATACCGAACCTCTTGCCGCTTAAAGGCTCAAGATCAACTCTGTGCATGCTGAAATTGTTGCTGTACTTACCGTTCTTGGCATCCATGTTCTCGGATGGCCACTCGACTCCGTTGACACTGTCAAGTGAGACATTTCCCAACGAACCGACAAGAACATGGTAGCTGAACCATGATACCGGGCTGAACCCTAGCTCTATTGCGTCAAACGCCCTGGCTGAAGCTGAAAGCCCGAGATTGTTGTATCCAGGCCCCCAGCTGCGCTTGACAGTCCCGAATCTTGCCGTGAACAGCTCATCCTTGAAGCTCAGGGAAATCTCAGGAAAGGCCTCAATGCCAAGGAATAAGCCGAATACCCCTTTCTCATCCTCAGGCGCATCTTCAGGAATCGGGAGAACTGTCAGTCTGTTTCCGGGATGGAAGAAGTCCATGTAGAACCCGTCGCAATTGATCTGAAGGTCTGTCGTCAGCCTGGCTCTCGGGTCAATCCTGTCAAGGTTAAGCTTGAAGTTCAGGTCATATGACATGAAGGAGAAAAGATCGCCCCTGATATAGGCCTGGCAGTTTATCCTCACGTCCAGGACATCCTCCGCTCCTTCTGTGGAGTCAACTCCGATTGTGAAGTCAAAAGAAGCCATTCCTCCGACTGAGGTGGAGTTCGGAGCAGCTGATCTCAGATAGCCGTTCTTGAAAAGATCTGTGAACTCGGACGTGGGGGCGGTTCCATAAAGGGATTCAAGATCCTCCAGGACACTGTTGATATGGCTTTTCTCTGATGCGGAGAAGCAGTCAGATGAGAGCATCTCATTCAGCAGGGAACGCACCAGGTTGTAATTATAGGGTCTGACGTCACTTTGATTGGATACAGCTCCGCGGACAACAGCAACATTTATCAGCCTGTATGCCTCATTACCAAGCGGGACACTGTGGAACTGCGCCGAAAAAACAAAGACAGGCAGAATCAGCATAACTGCCAGGACAATCAAACTCTTTCCCTTCATATTCAACTCCTGATATTCTCTATATCAAGCTTTTCTCCAAGTCTAAGATCCCATTCAGCCGGATTGAACGGAATGAATCCTCCATAATGGAAGAAAGTCAGTTCTCCGACATATACCTTGCCCCCGACAGAATACATATCAACACGCAGAAATGGAACACCCTCAGAGAGCTTTGAGGCATATTCCCTCATCACATCAAACAACTCCGGCCGCTTTGGAACCTCGGACAACCTCCTGTCCTCCATGAGGAAAGGCTCAACATTGTAATCCATATCCACAATGATCTGTCCGGGATCATGGGCAGTCTCCTGCTCAATATACATGAAGAGCGGTTTTCCGTTGAAACAGAAGAACTTGTGGTCTGTCAGACATCCTGTGCCGTCATCCAGATACTCCTCCGCAATCACCCGTGGAATGATATCCTTGTATTGCCATTCCCTTGTTGTCCGGTAATAGTTGCGCCTGAGGCTTCTCTC
>JAFZUN010000242.1 GCA_017618315.1 Spirochaetales bacterium | reverse complement strand
TATATACGCACATACGGATCTGAGAAGGTCATGTTCGGTTCGGACTTCCCCATGTGGGACATCAAGCCTGAGCTGGAAAATATGCTTTCACTCAAGCTCAAGGACTCTGAGTATGAGGACATCTTCCACAGGACAGCCGAAAGGGTCTTTGGAATCTGACTGTATTGGGCTGAGACGTCTAAAAGTTCATAAAAACCAGACAGAAAATGCCTCAAAATTATGAAAAGACATAAAAACAACCCTATTTAAGGGTCAAATTCATGTTTTTTTCCTTTTCTTTGAGGCGGTTGCTTTGTGCATCAGTGCTGTAATGAGGACAAGTGCAATAATTATGGCGCTGAATCCGAAGAGCCAGTCAGGGCTCTTTGTGTAGAGCGCCTCAATCACCTGGATTGCAATTATTCCCAGAACCGATGCCAGAATGAATGAGATGGCGTACAGACCTGTGCTGAACTCGTTTGTCATCTGAAGGGCCAGCAGGGAGTCTGCGATTGTCTTGAGTGCGCCGTAGCTTAGTGATATAAGTGCCACGGCTGTGAACAGCATCCAGTTATTGCCCATTGGACAGAACATGAGCATAGCAAATCCGCCCAGTGACACCATGCTTGCCTGGATGGCATAGATGTAAAGATGCTTTGGCTTTATTCGCGGGTTGATCAGGATCATGGAGAACAGCGTTCCGCCTGCATAGATTCCGCCGACAAGGCCAAGCCTGACGCCTGAAAGACCACGGTATTCGGAGAAGTAGGGAGTGAAGAACAGGCTGATTGTGGTTCCCACAGTATAGTAAACATAAATCAGCGAGTTTATGATCATGGCGTCCAGCACCTTGCGGTTACTTACCATGTATCTGATTGTCTTTCCGTAGTCCCTGACTGTCTCTGCTATGGAGAATCTCTTCTTGCTGTTTCTGACGGCTATTCCAGTGGGGGTCTCCGTGACAAGGACGTGGCGCACGATTGCCTGTGCTGTCATGCAGACGAACGAGATGACCAGAAAGAGTCTCTCTCCGTCAAGGACACCCATTCTTGATACAACGATGCCTGCAAGCGGAGTTGTGAGGCCAGCGCCCACCAGGATGATGTTGAACCAGTTCATTGCTGAAACACTGTTGGATTCCTCCGTGTTCTCTATCATCAGCAGGTAGTAGCCTGTGCTCATGATCCTGTTCATGCCGGTGGCCATCTGTGCTATGAGCGCCACCACTATGTTTCCGCTTATCAGGAACAGAAGGCAGGGAAGGGCCGACGAGAGAAGGTCGAATACCAGTGTGGCGTTGCGCCTGCCCATCCTGTCGACCACAGGGGCTGCCACAACGGAAAAGACCAGAGCCGACGCGTTGGCCACTGTCATAAGTGAGGCGATTTCTGAGGATGATATGCCCCTTTCCATAAGATAAAGGCTGAGATAGTAGATGTAAATCGTGTAAGGCACCGCCCAGAACGGGAAGGTTCCAAGACAGATCCGCGCGTTTCTACCAAGTTTCATCTTCAGATCTCCGGTAAATAGTCCCTCAGTTTGTTTTTCTCCACCAAGGTCCGCACCATGTCCTGGGGAAGTTCTGAATCAAGATTCCTGAGACTTGCAAGGGAGGAGGCAAGCGCTCCTATGGTGTCGGTGTCGCCGCCTGTCTCGGCACAGAGGTACATTATGCGCACCGGGTCATCTGAGTACATGTTCATGCAGAAAACGGCTGCGGATGTCTCATAGCTTGGAAGTCCTGTGCCCATCACGCCGTACAAAAAGCTTTTGAGTTTTTCTTCTGGCCAAGTCTCCAGATTAAGTTCCTCAAGGAACTGCAGCCTTGAGTTGAGACTTGCGGAGGCGCTTCTCCATGGGGCTTTAGCTAGGCCTATACAGGAACCTGTCATGGCCTTGCTGATGATGTTCTCCATGGTGTTGAGATGGGTCTTTCCGGCAAGGATATTGTCAATGATAAAGCGCAGGGCATAGGCGTAGGCATAGGCGCTCTCTAGGGCCACGGAGTTATTATGCGTGCACACCAGAGCGTTATAGATACACTGTTTCATGTCCTGATTCAGCAGAATGCTTGCAAAAACAGCAGCAGGAACACGCATTATGCCACCGCAGGTGGTTCCGTTGATTCCGGCTTTGAGAGGATCCTCTCCGGCCTGGATACCCTGAAGTGCCTTGAGGCTGCTGGGACCTATGTAGTGCTTCTCCACGGCTCCTGTTTCCTCTATCCACCTTACAAGTTCAGAGACGGTGTTCTCTATTGTCACCTTGCCGTCTGAAAGATAACGTCTCAGGAGCCAGAGGTTCTGCTCCGTGTCATCGGTGACCGCCCAGATTGGAAGATCCGGATGCGTGATGCTCTTGGACGGATCCACAAGGCCTGTGATGCGGCCCATGTTGGATTCAATGTCCTGAGGCGTCATGAACTCCGTGGCTTTGCCCACGGCGTCAGCGCAGGCAAAGAAACGGTAGTACCTAGATAAGAGCTGTGATGTAGTCATAGTCCTTCTTCAGCTGACCCGCCGGGTCATCCAGATAGTACTTGTAGCTGGGCTCCAATGTCCAGTAACCCTCAAAGCCTCGTTCTTTGAGCAGTGTGGTCACGGCCTTCCAGTCCACCTTTCCGGTCCCGATAGGGATGTGCTTTACATTGTCCTTGTAATCAGAGAGGTGAAGGTGACATGGAACGTTCTCAAGGCCCGCAATGAACTCAAGCGGGTCGCCGCCGCCCTCGATCACCTCTGTGGTGTCCACCATGACCTTCATGTTGCTGATGCCAAGGTCTTTGACATAGGCATCAAGGGTGTCCGGATACTGGCCCACGCCTGAGGGGTAGTTCTCCATGGCCACGGTGATGCCTTTTTCTGCCAGGGCATAGCAGAGATAGCGGATGTTGTCGTTGATGGGTTTGCCCAGGATCTCCTTGAACTTTCCCTTGTACTCCTCCTCCGGATGCAGCACCACGAACTCTGTTCCAGCTGCATGGGCAAAGTTGGCAAGGTTATCTGAGAAGGCCTTGGACTGCCTGAACATGCCGGGGTTGGCGTTGTAGAGGATTCCGAAGAACACAAGCGGGTAGT
>JAFZUN010000241.1 GCA_017618315.1 Spirochaetales bacterium | reverse complement strand
ATCCCGGCTCGTGCAAAGGATAATTGACGCTTATGAGAAAAACTAAGGCGGTAAGTAGGAGCAACAGGAGGCTCACATTTGTCATCTGCATTCTGGTGATGCTTGTGCCTTCAGTCCTGGTCCCGATACTGCTCAAGACACATACACAGGTCCAGTACAAGTCAATCTACGCAGATTATGTCGTGGGGGAGATCGCGGAGAAGAACGTGTACGCCAAGTCATCCATCGACCTGATTGACAGTGCCGCGACTGCTGAGCTGGTGGACTATGCACGCAGGTCTGTCTATCCCGTCTTCTCTTATTCGCTCACTGCGAGCATGAATATTCTGGCAAAGGCAGACAAGGTCAGGGAAGCTGTGGCATCGTTTGACTATGAGATGCTTGTAGACCTTGTAGGAGAGACCCTGGCATCCCAGATGATGGGGCTTGAGCGCATCAATGTTTTCTCTGCCGCATATGACGTGATAAGTGACATTCTCAAGATAGGTTATTTCCGTGACTATGAGATAACTGATGTCAGAAAAGAGGGATACACAAACCTTACTGTCAGTAACCGCTACATGGAAGAGGACAGCTCCTTTGACACTGTCATTGATCTTGACCATGACTTCTTCATAACGGACTCGAACATCAGGGAGTATCTGGTGGAGAGGCTGGGAAGCATCCTGAATGACCTGACCTCGAAGGAGGCCATTCTCCTTGAGGACATGATCTTTGAGATCATTGAGCCCAACATCCTTTATGACAACGCGATGACAAAGCAGAGAAGGGATGCCGCAGCAGATGCAGTTGACTCTGTAGTTATCTCAATCTCAAAGGGGCAGATCCTGATAGAGGCCGATCATGTGGTCAACCACGAGCAGGTTGAGCTTCTGAGGATGCTCAGCACCCAGAGCAACAACTTCTCGCTGACCGAGACCTTGGGCCACATAATCTTTGACATCGCCGTCATCTCCATTGGCCTTTATGTCTATCAGATGTTCCTTGGAAGCAGGGACCTTCATTTTGTCGCGCACAACATCCTTCTTGTCGTTGCTTTCATTCTGTCCCTGATAGCCACGTACTTCCTGTCACTTCTTGCATCAACGTTGAACCTGGAGTTCTCCGACTCGTTCCTGCCGGTGTTCTTCCTGCCGCTGTTCATAACTGAGATCACGGGCTACAAGCGTGTCGGATTCGTGGCAATCTTCATGCTTGCCGCAGTGATGGCCACGTTGCCTACAGCAAGCCTCATGACGTTTTTCTACTGCATTATCTGCGGTTCCTCCAGCGTGTTCCTGATCAGGTTCTTCAACAAGAGACTGGACATGGTCTACCAGTGGTTCTTCTCATCAATCACATGTGCGGGAATCTCTATCCTGTTCATGTTCATAAACCAGGCCAGCTTCGCGATGATCTTCACAGTGCTTCTGGGCACACTGATTAACGTTGCAATCGCATATATCGTGCTTGCCGTTGCAATTCCCATCTCTGAGAAGGTGTTCAACCTGCCCACTATCTTCAGGTTGTATGAGCTTGCCTACGGTGAGAGCCCCATTCTCACAAGGCTCTCACAGGCCGCACCGGGAACCTACAGTCACAGCGTTGCAGTGGCCGATCTCTCCGAGGTCGGAGCAAAGGCAATCGGTGCCAACGCGCTTTTAGCAAGGGTCGGTGGACTGTATCACGATATCGGAAAGATTGAGCATCCCGAGTACTTCGTTGAGAACCAGAGCGGTGGAATCAACAAGCACGATGACATCAGCCCAAGTCTCTCGGTCGCAGTCATCAAGAGCCACGTAAAGGTCGGAGCCGACAAGGGAAGGGAGGCCGGTCTTCCTTCCGAAATCATAAAGATCATCGCCAACCACCATGGAAACGATGTCATCCAGTACTTCTATCATGAGGCAATGAAGCTTCAGGCGGCATCAAATGATGATAGGGGTGAGACGGTCAAGGCATCTGATTTCTCCTATAACGCTGAGATTCCTGATTTCCGTGAGTGCGGAATTGTCATGCTGGCAGACAGCATCGAGGCTGCAAGCCGTACAGTGACGCCGAACGCATCCAAATATGCCAAGCTGATTGACTCCATCTTCATGGGTAAGATCGAGCGCGGCCAGCTGGACAACAGCGGTCTGACGCTGAACGACATCAAGACTCTCTCCGAGGCTTTTGTTAAGACTCTTGTGGCGCGAAACCACTCCAGGATCGAGTATCCTGACGATGACGACAAATAAAGGTGAATCATGAACACAATAGACATCTCATATGAGAAAGAAGCCTTCAAGCGTCTTGCTCCGAAGAAATATGTGCTCGGGTACCTCTCAAGGGTGCTTTCAGAGCTGTCTCTCTCCAATGTCGAGTTCTCCGTCTCTTTCATTGAGGAGGAGCACATGCATCAGATGAACAAGGAGTTCAGGGACATTGATGACAGCACTGATATTCTGAGTTTTGCGGCTGAAGATGAGGAAGAGGGCTTTGCCTTCATCAGCGCAGGCCGCCGCAAGAGGGTTCTCGGTGATATCCTGATATGTCCGGCTGTGCTCTCACGTAACGCTGAGCGCTTCGGGGTTACGGAGAATGAGGAGCTGAGACGCCTTCTGATTCATGGGGTTCTTCATCTGTCCGGAGAGAATCACAGCACAAATGACCCGTCAGAGCCCATGTTGATAAAGCAGGAGAAGATCCTGGCTAAAATTGGTCAGATCTTACTTTGAGAGGCCAGGCCTTTCTCAAGATTAAGCATCTCCATCTCAAGAACTGAAGGGATTTTGTAGAATCTGGGATTCACGGTTCCCATGAAAACGATGTATTTCGGCTGTTCCTCTGGCATCAGGAGCATCAGTGATGAGCTTCCGTCCTGCTCCCTCACAAGAGTCCTGACTGCATCAAGATCTCTGGTGTAGTCCCCATCAAGAGTATATGAGTCAACTGTCTCGTTTGTGTTGTGCTTTGTGACCTTGTCAACGACCTTTATCTCTGCAATGCGGATGTCAGGTCTGTTGATTGAGCCCACCAGAGTCCTGTTCACCTTCTGTGAGTCAGGTATGCCTGCACTGTCATTGAGGTCATAGAAGGGGTAGGTGGTGCTTGCCAGAAGCTCTCCGGTCTTGATGTCTACTACAAAAGCCACCGCATAGTCGGGACTCTGTATCTCATAGAGGTCCTGGACTGCAAGATCAAGAAGGTACTGGATGTCAAGATCAAGTGCAAGATAGACATCGTTGCCGTAGGTGGTTGACTCACCGAACCCCGGAGCAGGGGACAGGACCTTGTCATAGACTGCCTCGGTCTCCTCAATCAGCTGCGCGGCAGAGAAGTCGGCAGGATATGTCCTTGTGTATTCCTTTTCAGTGGAAAGAGGTAAAAGTCCGTTCCTGTCAAGCTCTGAGTTGATCTGACTCAGTGTCTTCTGGTCTACATCATCTGCAAGAAGCACACGCTCTCCTGTATTCTGAGCCTTGTTCATTAACTCAAGGATCTCTCCGGGTGTCTTACCCAGATATAGAGAGAGAACCTGTGACATAATATCCTTGTCCTGAACATCCGGTTCTATGTAGAGCCTGTTCTTGGGAATCTCCAGCGCAAGGGCTCTTCCGTTACGGTCATAGATGGTTCCTCTGACGACTTTTATGGCGACGTTGGGGTTGTTGTATTTGCCTGCACGGACACCGTCGGTAAGCATCAGCT
>JAFZUN010000240.1 GCA_017618315.1 Spirochaetales bacterium | reverse complement strand
GGTCCGGTGTACCTAAGAAAAAGCGATGCGGAGATCGCGCTTGAGGAGAGGCAGAAAAAGAACGGGGAGGAGAACAATGGCTGAATCAAAGAACTATGACATCATCATTGTCGGAGGCGGACCTGCAGGTCTTGCCTGCGGACAGTACAGCGCCAGAGCTGGAAGAAACACAGTAATCATCGAGGAGATGGCTCCCGGCGGACAGGCCATGATAATTGACGAGATAGAGAACTACCCCGGCCTTGAGAAGCTCTCAGGCTATGAGCTTGCCTCAAAGTTCGAGCAGCAGGCAACCGGCTTCGGATGCCAGATTGCCTATGCCACCGTCAACTCCATAAATAGACTTGAGGACGGCTCGTTCTCACTAGACACCTCTGACGGTGAGTACCTCTCCCCTGTCGTGGTCATCGCCACTGGAGCAAAGCACCGCAACCTCGAGGTTCCCGGTGAGAAGGAGATGATAGGCCACGGAGTAAGCTACTGCGCAACATGCGACGGTCCGTTCTTCCGCAAGAAGAAGATTCTGGTCTGTGGAGGCGGAGACAGCGCCTGCCAGGAGTCCATGTATCTGAGAAAACTCTCAGACGACGTCACAGTAACACATAGGCGCGACAGATTCAGGGCACAGGCTTCAATTGTCAAGGCCATGGAGGATGCAGGCATCAAGACCAAGATGAACACCACGGTCCAGTCCATCAACTCAGAGAACAACAGGGTCAGGTCGGTCACATTCCTGGATAAGAGCACAGGAAAGACCTACACCGAGGATTTCGACGGGGTCTTCATCTTTGTCGGAAGCATCCCGCAGACACAGCTTGTTCCTGACTGTGAGAAAGACCAGGCGGGCTTCATCAAGACTGATAGCCACATGATGACAAGTATCCCAGGAATGTACGCAATCGGTGATGTCAGGGACACCGCGTTCAGGCAGATTGTCACAGCCGCAGCTGACGGAGCAATAGCCGCACACTATGCGTCAGAATACATTGACGCACGCAACAACAACTCATACTAAGAGAAAAAGAAAGGGGCTCAACCGAGCCCCAACCTAAAAAGGAAAATCCTATTAACCCTTCACTCCTCCTAAGGCGACACCGGCGATGATGTATTTGGAGAGAAGGAAATAGACCAAAAAGAGCGGAAGGATGGTCAGTGCAAGACCAAGATACACCGCACCATACTCAGTCTTATAGATATCACCCTCAAGCAAGCTGACCATGATGGGCATGGTGTACTTCTCCTTGTGTGTGAGAAGAATCTGCGGCAAAAACAGCTGGTTCCATGATGCCACGAAGCAGAAGATGCCCTGAGTGGCCATGGCAGGCTTGACCATGGGGATGACTATCTGGTTGAAGATCCTGAACTCATGACAGCCGTCAACCCTGGCCGACTCCACTATCTCAAGCGGAAGTGACGGTATCATGTACTGCCGCATGAAGAAGACCATGGATGGCGATGCTATTGCAGGCAAAATCAACGGCAGGTAATTGTTGGTCATGTGGACCTTGTAGACCATCTGGTAGAAACCGATGCTTATGACCTGGTTCGGAATCATCAGGAACGCCAAAATCAATGAGAAGAATGCACCTCTGAGCTTCCAGCTGTATGCCACCAGAGCATAGGCGGTGAGCGTTGAGAAATAGACAGCGCAGATTGTCGTGCCCGCGGAGATTATCATCGAGTTCATGAATCCTGTAAGCGGGTGGAACGTGTCCTTCTCGTTGAGGATCTTGAAGTTGTTCATCAGATATTTCGACGGGACGAAGCTGAACGCATGCTGCTGGACCTGATATGTGTTTCGGGTTGCGTTTACCAGCATGACCACGAACGGAAGCAGGCACAAGATGGCAAAGAAGATGCAGACTGCGTACATCAGGATATGGACCGGGGTGCTTACGCGCTTTACCCTTGCAAGACTGTTTCTATGCATTGTCCACCTCCTTGTGAGCCGCAAGGCGTCTTCTTCTGCGGTCCACGCTTCTCTGGTCCTTCTCCCTGAACATCCTGAACACCGCGACAGAACAGACAGCGATAATCAGGAGCATTATCAGGGATGCCGCAGCGGCCCTGTTGTACATATAGGAACCTGCGAACGCCTGGTTGTAGATATAGACGTTGGTCGTCAGTGTGGCGTTATCCGGACCGCCGTTGAGGTAGAGCCTCGGGATATCGTACATGTTAAGTCCGCCAATCATGGCAGTGATGGTGGTGTACAGAAGTATCGTTTTCAGGCACGGGATGGTTATGCGGAAGAATGTCTGTGCGCTGGTGCAGCCGTCAATCTCCGCTGCCTCAAATCCCTCGGGGTTTATTCCCAGGACTCCGGATATCAGGATTATCATCGTATAGCCGTACCACATCCAGAACTGGATGAAGGCAACCACAAGCTTGGCTGAGAGCTTGCTGACCTGGAAGTTGAACGGGGAGCTGATGATTCCCAGCTTCACAAGCAGGTCGTTCATCGGGCTTGTGGGATATGAGAACAATGCCTGGAACAGGACAGCTACAGTTGCTGCCGTCATAATGTTGGGCATGTAGAATACAATCTTGAAGAACCCCTGCCCCCTGATTTTGCATCTCGGGGATGTGAACCAGGCAGTGAACAGGAGTGCAAAAGTGATCTGGGGTATGAAGTTGATCACCCAGATGACGACGGTGTTCCTCAGGGCTGTCTTGAATGAGGCCGATGTGAGGACCGTCTTGAAGTTCTGCAGCGGATCAGTAAGGAACTTGAAGCTTGTCTTTCCAAGACCTTTCAAATCCGTGAATCCGATTATCGCCGTATAAAGAATCGGATAGAGCCAGAAGATCACGAATGCCACTATGAATGGTATGCTGAAGTAATACCCGTATCTGGCGTAGCTGAACGATTTTCCTTTTTTCATATTCGCTTCCTTTTGGAATCAATGAAAGCATGGCCAGAGGGAAGCCCTCTGACCATGTTGTGCGTTTTTCAGGATTTACTCGACAATGACGTCAAGGTTGTCAGCGACCTGGACCTTGAAGTCAGCAATTGCCTGCTCACGTGTCTTGGCGCCTGCAGTGTACTGGCGGACCTGGTCTCTCCAGTAGGTGTTGATTGTCTCATCATACTG
>JAFZUN010000004.1 GCA_017618315.1 Spirochaetales bacterium | reverse complement strand
GTGACCTCAATCTGAGGCACTCCACGCGGAGCTGCCGGGATTCCGACAAGATCAAATGTTCCGAGGGTTCTGTTCTGAGAGGCCATCTCACGCTCACCCTGAAGGACATGGATGCTGACTGCAGTCTGTCCATCCGCTGCGGTACTGAACACCTGGCTCTTTCTTGTAGGAATGGTTGTGTTCCTCTCAATGAGCCTTGTGGTCACGCCACCGAGGGTCTCGATTCCAAGTGAAAGCGGAGTGACATCCAGAAGAAGGACATCCTTGACTGAACCGCCGAGGATTCCGCCCTGAATTGCGGCACCCATTGCAACGACCTCATCCGGGTTGACTCCCTTGTGTGGCTCCTTTCCGAACAGAGCCTTGACTGTCTCCTGGACCTTTGGCACACGTGTGGATCCACCGACAAGGATGACCTCGTCAATGTCTGCGGCTGTGAGGCCTGCATCACGGAGTGCGTTCTGGCAAGGGATCTTTGTCCTCTCAATCAGGTCATCGATCAACTGCTCGAAAGCTGCCCTTGTAAGGGTCATCTGAAGGTGCTTCGGACCTGTTGCATCAGCTGAGATGAACGGCAGGTTGATGTCTGTTGATGTTGAGTTCGAAAGCTCAATCTTGGCCTTCTCTGCTGCTTCCTTCAGTCTCTGGAGTGCCATCTTGTCTGTTGACAGGTCAATTCCGGTCTCCTTCTTGAAGTTTGAAACCATCCACTCGATGATCCTCTGGTCGAAGTTATCTCCTCCGAGGTGTGTGTCTCCGTTTGTTGACTTGACCTCAAAGACTCCGTCTCCAAGCTCAAGGATCGAGATATCAAATGTTCCACCGCCAAGGTCGTAGACGGCAATCTTCTCATCTTTTGATGAGTCCTTACCGAATCCGTATGCAAGAGCTGCGGCTGTAGGCTCGTTGACGATTCTCTTTACCTCAAGTCCTGCGATCTTACCGGCATCCTTTGTTGCCTGTCTCTGTGCATCATTGAAGTATGCGGGAACAGTGATGACTGCCTCTGTGACAGGCTCACCAAGATAATCCTCAGCTGTCTTCTTCATCTTCTGAAGAATGTTTGCTGAAATCTCCTCAGGGCTGTAATCGGTACCACGGATACTGACTCTGACAGCTCCGTTAGGACCAGAGATAACCTTATATGGAATCATTGAGAGCTCATTCGGAACCTCATTGTACTTGTGGCCCATGAAGCGCTTGATTGAATAGACTGTGTTCTCGGCGTTTGTGACAATCTGGTTCTTAGCCGGCTGACCGACAAGGCGGTCTCCCTTTGCTGTGAATCCCACGACTGAAGGAGTTGTCCTCTGGCCTTCTGAGTTGGCCATGACGACAGGCTCTGAGCCTTCCATCACTGACACGCAGCTGTTAGTTGTTCCAAGATCAATTCCAATAATCTTTCCCATATATTTCTCTCCTAAACAATATGCAGTTTTATTTTGCTGATGATAATTTACAAACGAGAAACCAAATCGTCAAATCATCAGTGAAGAATTGTTTACTCCGGCTTTCCGATCTTGACCTTTGAGGGTCTGATGACACGGTCATGGAGGGTATAACCTTTCTGGAACTCCTCCAGAACGGTCTCCTTGTCCAGGTTCTCATCTACTGTCATCATACATGCCTCGTGAAGGCTAGGATCGAACTCCTGCCCCACTGAGTCAATTGCCTTCAGGCCCCAATTCTTGTCCAAGGTTGAGAGAAGCTGGTTCTGCGTCATCTCGAATCCCTCGACAAGCGCATTGACATCACCGCCGTTCTTGGCTGCGGTAAGGGCGCGTTCCATGTTGTCCAGGAATCCCAGAATATCCCTGATCAGGCTCTCATTTGCGAACTGCACGGCTTCTTCCTTATCACGGATAAGGCGTTTGCGGTAATTCTCAAGCTCAGCCTGACGTCTGAGCATCTGATCCTTGAGCTCTGCATTGGCAGCTTCAAGCTCTGCGACCTTGGCCTGCAGAATCTCTTCCTGAGAGACCTCCTCAGTCTGCTCAGCCTGCTCTTCCTGTTCGGCTTCAGGCTCAACATTCTGTTCTTCTTTCAGGATTTCCTGCTCGAGGTCTTTCTCTTTCTCATCTTTATGTTTGCTCATAGTATTCCTTCCGTTTGCAGATGTAAGTTACAAATGAGTTTATAAAACGTCAAGCTTCAGGGTTGTGCTCAGGCCTTGTCGTCAAAATCAACGACTTCCTCATCACCGTAGGTCTCCCAGCGGTTGGCTTTCGGAGAATCATCATTTCGCTTTTCGGCAAATGACTTGAAATCCATGTCCATTATGTCCATGCCACGCAGGTCGGATTCCTCCTCCACCCCGCCGAAACTGGCAAAATCATCCGTCTCGGAGACACCTTCGCCATAAGTGTCCTCCTCAGGCTGTGCAAGATCATCAGAGTCTTCCTCAACCGCATACTCGTCATCGGTCTTCGGTGTGAACTTTGGAGCCTTGAACTTGGGCATTGCCGACTCAGGCCTTGGAGTCTCATCAGGAGCGGCCTCGGAAAGCCCTGCGATCTCAGAGCTCAGGTCAGCCTTCTGGATTCCGGAATATGACGGGCCCATGTCAGCAGAGACCATTGAAGGAACCTCGGAAGTCTGGACACGTTCCGGCTCAGGCACAGCGGTGACCCTCTCTCCGGCCGATGACTCAAGCCTCTCGGCAATCAGACGGGCCTCATCAATCTTGTTCTCAAGCTCGCCGAAGAACTGCTGGACAGTGTGGATGACCGCCTGGAAGGCATCGTCAAGCTTCCGCAGCCTGAATTCGGTGTCGTTCGCAGTCTTCTCCTTGAACTCGGAAAGGACCTCATTGCTCTCTCGGTGGAGTGTCTCCATTGCCTCGTCCATGCTGCTGTCAGTCTCACTCACGGCCTGGTTCATTCTCCCGATTGACTCACGCTCAAGCTGTATGACCTGCTGCTCATGCTTCCTGAGATGCTCATCGGCATCCTTCATGTCCTGCCTGAAACCGTCAATGACGTTGCGGACCTTGTCCAGGCGGTCAACTTCCTCCTGAACGGTTTGGACCTTGGCATCGGCATCTTTTGTCAGAACTCCAAGACCCTCCAGAGCAGTCCTGTAGGTCTCCATCGCGGCCTTCAGGCGCAGAAGATCATCTGAGTAGGACTTGAGCTCAGTGATCTGGGTGTTGACTGTCTGGATGAGGGATTTGACCTCCGCATCCTTTTTGGCCACTGTCTGCTCAAGCTCGCTGGCATACTGCTTGAATGACAGGTCGCTGGCTTCTATGTTGCCTTTGTATATGTCAAGCAGCCTCTTGACGTTCGAGAGGCTCTTGCTGTGTTTGTCACTTGCCCTGAGGGTGAAAATAATGATCAGGGTCACCACAAACAGCGCAATGGGAAGCATCACAGGAAGCATTGAAGCAAAATCCATCAGTCATCCTCCATTTTGGCAGTAAGCCAGTTATCAAAGTCGTTCCAATTCTTGAAGACAGCCTTTGCAAGTGGGAAAGACCGTGCGTCATCTGCTTCTGCAGGTCTGACGTTGACAAGCACGGAATCAAGACCAGCAGCAGATGCGCCCTCTATGTCCTTGGTGTAGCTGTCGCCCACGTAAAGAACGTCCTTTGCATCCATTTTAAGATTATACAGCAAATATTCAAAGCAGTGTGCATCTGGTTTCAGAAAACCCACATCATCGCTTGAAGCGGCAAAATCAACAAGTTCATCAAGTCCCATGCCTTTGAGCTTGGAGAACAGCGGGAAATCAGTGAACACCCCGATTTTCAGGCCTTTCGAATGAATCTTCTCAAAGGTTTTTCTCACTCCGTCGAATGCCTCTGTGCTCTGATAAAGCTTCTCCATGGGCTTGTAAATCCAATTCTGCAGCCTGTCATATGTGGCTTTGTAGTCCTTCTCCTCAAAGCTGACATCAGGTTCCTTTCCCGTGTCGTTCTGAATGACCATGGCCTCACGCCATCTGAACGGAATGGCCTTGCTGTAGTTATTTTGGTGAAGACGAATCTGCTTTCTATTCTTGCGATATCTCAGATTGAAAAGCGGATGTGCCAAAGCAATCCTCAGAAGCCTGCGGTTCATCACGCTTATAGGATATAGAGTTCCGTCAATGTCAAAGCAGACTGCCTTATATGCCATTTCTCAGCCTTTTTTCCTTCCGCTTCCGGAGTTCTTTCTGCCAGCGTAGCTTTCCCTGGCCTTCTTGACCGCAATGGCCTTTGCCTTGGCTCCGACCTTCTTGGCCGCAGGCTTGGCCTTTGCCTTTCCGCCCTGAGGCTGTGTCTTTTTGGCGGGCTTCTTGGCTTCAGTACCACGCTCTTCTGCAGGTCTGACCTTTGCCTTCTGACCCAGCTTATGGTTGCTCTCGCTCCTTTCGCGTTCACGCAGGTCAATCTCAACAGGAACATCAGTGAACCCGAGGTCACGTCTGATGCAGTTCTTCAGGTACTGCACATATGTCTGCGGGAAATCTTTCTTCCTGTTGATGAAAAACAGGAATTTGACCGGCTGAGCGCTTATCTGCGTACCGTAGTAGACCTTGTAATGTCCCTCAGCACCTCTGGAAGGCTGGTAGGACTCGCCCCAGACCTTCAGTGCATTGTTGAGCGCGGCAGTATCTATTCTTCTTCCGAGCTGTGCGTAGACACGCAGTGCGGTGTCCAGCATTGGACCTATGTTGTCTCCTGTCGCCGCAGAGATGAACTGGATGGGAGCGAAGTTCAAAATCGGGAACTGGAAACGCACCCTGTCCTCAATGGCCTGTCTCTCGTTGGGTATTCCCTTCAGGAGGTCTGTCTTGTTCAGCACAATAACGACTCCCTTGCCTCGTCTGACAATGAGGTTGGCAATCTTCTTGTCCTGCTCTGAAAGTCCTTCAATGGTGTCCACTATCAGAAGAACCACATCGGCTTCGTCAATTGTCTTGATTGCCCTGTTGACGGAGTAATACTCGACATCCTCCTCCACCTTGCTCTTTCTTCTGATTCCAGCGGTGTCAAGAATGGTGAACTCATTGCCCTTGTATGCGAACGATCCCTTCACGACATCCCTTGTGGTTCCGGCTATGGGACTGACAATTGACAGGTCCAGTCCTGTAAGGAGGTTTGTCAGGGTGCTCTTTCCAGTGTTAGGTTTTCCCAGAACCGCAAGTTTTATGCTGTTTCTCTCGTTCTCATCTGTGAGGTCGTCAATATCATCAAGGTCATCCTCCAGATCCAGCATGCCCATGATGGTGTCCTCCAGGGTGTCTATCCCTAATCCGTGAGAAGACGAGATGCCTACAATGCGCTGATATCCGTATGAGAAGTAGTTCCAGATCAGATCCTCACGGGTCGGGTCATCTATCTTGTTCACAACCATGATGATCTTGTCCGAATACGGGCGCAGGACCTTCAATAGCATCTGGTCCTCAGGGGTCACCTCGGTGCAGTCCATCATGAAGAGGATGGCGTCTGCCTGATCCAGAAGAGACAGGCTCTTCTTTGAGACAAGCTCGTCAAAGCCCTCAAGGTCCAGTTTGACTCCGCCGCTGTCCGTGAGGTTAACTGCATGTCCGTTGAGTATCCATCTCTCAGTGATGGGGTCCCTTGTGACTCCCGGAGTCGGGTCAGTGATTGCCCTTCTCTTTCCTATGAGCCTGTTGAATAATGTTGACTTGCCTACGTTCGGCCGTCCTATAATCACCACGTTTTTCATAGCTGCATATTACAAGATATTTCCAAAGCTTGAAAGAGCAGATAGAATTCAGGTATGACAAAGGCCGTGTTCTTTGATTTCGACCACACCCTGTACTCCCACCAGACCATGAGCATTCCCCAGAGCGCAAAGGACGCCATCCGAATCCTGCAGAGCAAAGGCATCAGGTGTGTCCTTGCAACCGGGCGTCACATGCTGGAGCTTGAGCATTTCCCTGACGTGTTCACAGTGGGCCTTGACGGCTATGTGACCATTGACGGGCAGCTGTGCCTTGACGGAAACAGGAACATCATCTGCTCCAACGAAATCAAGGGAATTGCACTTGAGAACCTTGTCAAACTCTTCAACGACAGAAAGGTACCGACGATTCTTGTGGAGGCAGACAGGGAATATAGCAACGTGCACACCTTCCAGCAGGTGCAGGGTCTGAGCTATGCAAGCACAGTAGATCACCCTCTTGGAGAATATACCGGAAAGCCGGTTTACCTTGGGGTGGTCTACATCAAACCGGATCAGGAGGACTGGCTTCACGGAATGCTTCCCGGATGTGACTTCCTCAGATGGGCACAAATCGGTGTGGATGTAGTGCCAACGGGTCGGGATAAGGTTGACGGGATACTCTCCTATCTTGACCACTACGGGATTCCCAGAAGCGATTACATTGCGTTCGGTGACGGGGACAACGATAAAGGCATGATCAGTAGTGCCCCTATCGGGATTGCAATGGGAAACGCATGGGAAAGCGTCAAGAGCATAGCCAACTATATCACGACTGACATCAACGACAACGGAATCTGGAACGCCCTTGTCCACTATGGATTAATCTGACGATACTGTTGGACATGATCCGAATCATGATATAATCTATTTCCAGCATGATTGAAGATCTTCAGGACGAACTACAGAGGCAACAGCCGGAGAGAAAAGAGAGAACTCCTCACAGACGCGGTGCATTTCTGCTGCTTGCCTTCATTTTCTGGATCATCTATTCAGCTGTCCTGATACTGGCCTTCATGCCTAAGATGATTGTGGCTTTTAGGGAATCAGACATTGTCCGTCTGATATCAGAGATTGATGAGCGCAAGGCAGCATCAGAGACAAGGGATGCCAAGCTTTGTTTTGTCATTCCCAAATCTGACGGCTCCACCACATTTGTCACATGCAGTCAGAAAATCACAAAGACGGGCGCCTCTGAATACCATGATGTGGTTGAAGGCCTTCTTGAGGGTCCAAAATCAGAGGCGCTGTCCACCGGCGCAATCAGCTATATAGACAGGGGAACCCATCTGATAGGTCTCACCGTATCTGAAAGCACAGTGTTCGTGAATCTGTCCGAGTCATTCACAGGCTCCGGAAGCAGTTGGGGGCCGAACGGACTTGAGACTGCATGCAAGCAAATCACAAAGACAATCCAAGCACTGGATCCGGGTATCAGAGATGTAATTATTCTGATCAACGGAGACGTTCTGTCCGTCTGATTGCATCAGAGCCCGCATTCTGACAGAAACTGACCGCAATCCAGGAAAACCTCTTCTTCATTCCTGTCTTTGAGAAGCGCAAGGAACTCGGTGTTGCCCTTATGTCCTTTGATTGGGGAGACTGTGGCACTGCAGATTCCTATCCCATCCGAGGTAAGGTTCTCATAGACACTCTCAAGTGTGCTTTTCAGAAGCTTTGGATCCTCAATGACACCGAAGAAGTTCTCCTGCCATCTGGGAACCTCGAACTGGGGTTTGATCAGTGCAATCATCCAGGTACGGCCCACAAGGTCCAGCACATGGCTTGCCGCTCCTTTTATGGACCTGAAGGAAAGATCCGCCACCGCAGCCTGGGCTGCAGGATCAATGTCCTTCTTCTCAAGTGTCATGATGTTTTGGCGCTCATGTACAATCACACGGCTATCATTTCTGATCTTGTAATCCAGAAGATTAAATCCGACATCAACGCTGTGCACAGCTTTTGCCCCGCTTTGCAGGAGGCAGTCAGTAAAACCGCCTGTCGAGGAACCTGCATCAAGCATCACAAGACCGCTGACATCAACGCAAAACTCAGAAAGGGCCTTCTCGAGCTTAAAGCCGCCCCTGGACACATACTTCGGGAAAATGACATCCACTGATGAGTCTGATGGGAAAAGTTGTTTTGGATCTGAGCACAGCTCCCCGTTGACATAGACATTCCTGCAGCTGACAAGTGCGCCGGCCTGGTCCTTTGTCATTTCCGGGTTCTTGAGTCTGAGAAGCTGGATTGCAGTGAGCTTTGCCATCTTACTCTGAGATCCTCTCAATGCTGATGGCCTTTCCGGTCTCCGCGTCTGAGCGGATGCAGACTCCGTGAATCTCTGCAGGAGCATCAAGGACCTGAGCCTTCATGGGCATCTGTGTGAGCTGACGTTTTACGGCAAGTTCGGGATCACTTCCTATCACACTGCCCTTCGGACCACACATCCCAAGGTCAGTGATATATGCAGTCCCGCCAGGGAGAATCTTCTCATCCATGGTCTGCACGTGGATGTGTGTTCCCACAACTGCTGTGACCTTGCCGTCAAGGAAGAAACCCATGGCCTCTTTCTCCTCAGGACTCTCCGCATGGAAATCCACGAAAACGGTCTTCACCTTGCCATCCAGCTTCTTGAGGATGTCCTGGGCGCACTTGAAAGGGTCATCGGTTGCCACCATGTTCATGCGGCCTTGGAGATTGATCACGCAGATGTTGTCCTTGACCACAAATCCATGCCCCTGCACAAGGTTTCCGTAGTTGGCGGGCCTGAGCAGACAGTTCTGTGAATCAAGATAAGGGAGAATCTCCTCCTGCTGCCAGATGTGGTTACCCGATGTAATGACATCAATGCCGATGCCCAGAAGCATGTCCACCTGACCGGGGATTATCCCAAAGCCCTTGAAAGCATTCTCTCCGTTGACAATCACAAAATCAGCGCGGTATTTCTTCTTCAGGGTCTGCAGCTTCATAAAAAGAACCCTGCATCCGGGATCTCCGTAGATATCACCGAGCAGCAGGGTTGTTAAAGTCTTGTTAGCCATAAGAGGACTCAGCGTGCGTACTCCACTGCACGCATCTCGCGGATGATTGTGACCTTGATCCTTCCGGGATATCTGAGCTCAGCCTCTATGCGGCTGGCAATACCCTTAGCAATCTCCTTGGCCCCATTGTCATCAACGGTGTCCGCATTGACCAGGATTCTGAGCTCACGTCCGGCCTGGATGGCGAATGCCTTGTCAACACCCTCGAATGAGACCGCTATGTCCTCAAGGTTCTCAAGTCTCTTGATGTAGGTGTCGAGAGTCTCACGTCTTGCACCCGGACGGGCTGCGCTGATTGCATCCGCAATCTGAACAATGATGCTCTCAATACATGAGGGCTCGACATCATTGTGGTGTGACTCAATCGCATTGACGATTCTAGCGTCCTCACCAAGGCGCTTGGCAAGCTCGGCTCCAAGCTCGGCATGGTTGGAATCACTCTCAGAGGCAATTCCCTTACCGATGTCATGAAGCAGTCCGCCACGTCTTGCAATTGCCACATCAGCTCCGACCTCGGCAGCAATCATTCCGGCAATGACAGAAACCTCTCTTGAATGGGCAAGAACGTTCTGGCCGTAACTGGTCCTGAAGAACAGTCTTCCAAGGGCTCTCACCTCTTCCTGGCTCATGTTGTGGATTCCAAGATCAAACACGACCTTGTCACCTTCCTCGGCACAGATGCGGTTGACTTCCTTGGTGACCTTGGTGACAACTTCCTCGATGCGGGCCGGATGAATCCTGCCGTCCTGGACAAGGCGCTCAAGAGAGACTCTTGCAATCTCCTTGCGGATCGGATCGAAACATGAGATGACAACTGCCTCAGGAGTGTCATCAATGATGATGTCTGCACCGGTGAGAGTCTCAAGAGCCCTGATGTTTCTTCCCTCACGACCGATGATTCTTCCCTTCATCTCGTCGCTCGGAAGATCCACTGAGCTCACGGTGCTCTCTGACACCACTTCAGTTGCGAGTCTCTGAATTGTCGTGATAATGATGTCGCGTGCGGTCTTGTCTGCCTTTGCAATGGCCTCCTGTTCAATCTTGTTGATCAGGTTCTGACCATCTCTGCGGGCCTCATTCTGCATCTTCTCAATCAGCAGATTCTTGGCCTCCTCGCTGGTCATGCTGGCGACTCTTTCGATTTCAGACTGCCATTTGGCTTCACTTTCAGCGATCTGCTTCTCACGTGAAGTCAGCCTTGCTTCTTTATCCTGTTGTTTTGACTTGACAGCATCCAGGCTCTCCTGGACCTTTTCCAAGTTCTCTTCCTTCTGGAGCAATCTTCTTTCAAAGCGCTGGAGCTCGGCACGTCTCTCACGTTCCTCACGTTCCTGCTGTTTCTGCTCCTTCAGGAGTGTATCTCTAGTCTCAAGCAAGAGTTCCTTGCTTTTAGCTTCGGCTTCTTTTATAGCTTCCTGGTTCAGTCTCACAGCGCGCTGCTCAACTGAGGTCAGCTTAAATTTTCCATACAGCCAGCGGCCAAGCCAGCCGATTCCAATACAACAAAGACAAAGAAGGATCCATATGAGTGTATTCATACTACTCCCCCTTTTAATTTCGTTAATATTATAAGTTGAGTAAAATACTGTCAAGGCAGAGGTTATAACAAAAAGTAAATTGGTTTAGTGTGTCTTACTGCTCTTTTGCGGTGTTTTTGAGCAGCTGTGGAAGCTCAACAATGTCCTGAATCTCATATGTTGATATGATTTCTGAGGTGTTCGGCTTGTGATAGATATTCAAATAGCATGTATCAAGTCCGAACTCAACTCCACCGCGTATATCGCTGAACAGACTGTCACCTATCACCAGGGCTTTCTCATGCTCAAAGCATGGAATATGGCTTTCCACATACTCGAAGAACTCCCTGTCCGGCTTGTTATAGCCTATCTCATCAGAGATAAATATATCTTCCATGAGCTCAGCAAGACCTGATTTCTCAAGCCTGTTATGCTGTGTTTTTGCAACTCCATTGGTGATGACGTAAAGCTTGTAGTCCTTTTTGAGCTCCATCAGGACCTCCATGGCTCCCTCCATGATCTGGCATCCGTTTCCCAGATTTGTCCTGTAGTGGTTCTCCGTAGCCACTGGGTCCGCCTTTATACCAACCCTCTCAAAGAGAGTCTCGAACCTCTTGATCAGAAGCGCATCCCTCTCAATCTCTTTTCTTGAAAGCATCTCCCAGTACATGATGTTGATCTCATGATAGAGACCCAGAACCTCCTCAGTGCACGGAAGCCCGAAATGCTCAAAGGTATCCAGTAAAGATACCCTCTCATTCTCGTCAAAGTCCAAAAGAGTGTTGTCTGCATCAAAGAGAAGGAACTCATATTTCTTCATGCCAATAATTCTCTCAGAAGAATCGTAAAGTGGCAATATACTGTTCCAGAACATCAGGTGTTGAATAATAGTTCTATTAATTTATTTATATATAAATACTTATTTTCCAAAATATGCGATTTCGTGAAAGAAAATGTCATTCTATGATGTTGCCATATCCATCCCAATATGTTGACGATCTTTGACTTGTATACTTAAATGCTTCGAATCCAGCTGAAAAGTATACGGTGTTAACTTTTCTCCCTTGAAAACCGGCAAAAAGTAAACATCCGGCAATGTCCGCCTGTCGTGGCATCCGTGATCATTCCCAGATCC
>JAFZUN010000239.1 GCA_017618315.1 Spirochaetales bacterium | reverse complement strand
GTAAGAGCCGCTTCAGAGCAGACCAGATTGATCTGAATGCACCATGTCCTGTCTGTGGAAACAAGGGCACATTCACAGCCCCGAGGAACTTCAACCTCATGTTCGCCACACATATCGGAGCAGATGTCGATGCTGCTTCCACCATCTATCTCAGACCTGAGACAGCACAGGGAATCTATGTTGATTTCAAGAACGTTGTCTCATCATCACGCGTCAAGATCCCGTTCGGAATCGCCCAGGTCGGAAAGAGCTTCCGCAATGAGATCACCACAAAGAACTTCATCTTCCGCTCATGTGAGTTCGAGCAGATGGAGATGCAGTGGTTCTGCAAGCCTGGCACAGATGAAGAGTGGTTCCCGTACTGGAGAGAGCAGAGAATGAACTTCTATGTCAACAGGATCGGAATCCACCCGGAGCACCTCAGATGGCACCAGCACGGACCGGATGAGCTTGCCTTCTATGCCAAGGACGCCTATGACATCCAGTTCCTGTTCCCGATGGGATGGCAGGAGCTCGAGGGTGTGCACAGCAGGACAGACTATGACCTGACACAGCACCAGAAGTTCAGCGGAAAGGAGATGACATATCTTGATCCTGAGACAAACGAGAAGTATATCCCGTATGTCGTCGAGACCTCAGCAGGACTTACCAGAAACGTCCTCATGGCTCTCTCTGATGCCTATGATGAGGAAGAGGTCGCTGAAGGAGACATCAGAACAGTCCTTCACTTCCATCCGAACATCGCTCCTGTCACTGTCGCAGTTCTTCCGCTTGTCAAGAAGGACGGCCTTGCAGAGTATGCCTCAAAGCTTGAGCATGAGCTCAGAGACGACTTTGCCACATATTATGACCAGAGCGGAGCAATCGGAAGACGCTACCGCCGCCAGGACGAGATCGGAACTCCTTACTGCGTGACAGTTGACTATGACACAATGAATGACAACACAGTCACACTGAGGTTCCGTGATTCAATGGAGCAGGTGAGGGTGCCGGTATCAGAGCTGGTCGCCACTATCAGGAAAGCAACTAAGGATTACAAGAGAGTATAAGCATGAATAAAGCATTACAGGTCCTGATTGACAGAGGTTTTGTCAAGGACTGCACAAACACAGACGGCCTTTCAGATCTGATGGATAAGGAGCCTGTCACCTTCTACTGCGGTACAGACCCCACAGGTCCGTCTCTTCATGTCGGGCACATTGTCCCGTTCTTTGCCATGCATCATCTGCAGCAGCACGGACACAAGCCGATTGCTCTGGTAGGTGGTGGAACAGGCCTGATCGGAGATCCGTCCGGAAAGACAGAGATGCGTAAGATTCTTCCTGCAGAAACAATCGCGGAGAATGGCAAGCGCATTGCTTCCCAGCTGGCCAAGGTCGTCAACTTTGACGAAGTCCCGCCTGCAGGATACGGGCAGGGCAGGATTGCCAACAACGCCGACTGGCTTGTTGACCTGAACTACATCGAGTTCCTCAGGGATGTCGGAAGATATTTCTCAGTCAATAGGATGCTCACATTTGAAGGCGTAAAGCAGCGCCTTGAGCGTGGGTTGTCCTTCATTGAGTTCAACTACCAGCTTCTTCAGTCCTATGACTACTACATGCTCTACAAGAACTACAACAACCGCCTCCAGATCGGCGGAGCTGACCAGTGGGGCAACATTGTCGCGGGAATTGACCTGATCCAGAGGATGGGCGGTCCGGAGTGCTTCGGACTGACATTCAACCTCATCATGAGGGCCGACGGAAAGAAGATGGGTAAGAGCGAGCAGGGCGCTGTATTCCTTGATCCTGAGCTCTACAGCCCATATGACTTCTACCAGTACTGGCGCAATGTGGCAG
>JAFZUN010000238.1 GCA_017618315.1 Spirochaetales bacterium | reverse complement strand
GGTAAAATAAATAAACAGTTTTAAATGGCGTTTTGAATTTGTGTTGACAAGGAGAAAGCAAATGCGGTATGATATAACCAAGTAAACCAGTAGGTTTAATAGAGATTAAAACAGCCAAGGAGGTTTGTCATGGCTAGAATTTACGAGAATATCACGGAACTGGTGGGTGGAACACCCTTGGTTAAGATCAACAATTATTCAAAGGCACACGATCTTGAGGCAACCATTCTTGTTAAGCTGGAGTATCTGAATCCGGCAGGAAGCGTCAAGGACAGGATTGCAAAGGCCATGATAGAAGATGCTGAGAAGAGGGGAATCCTCAAACCGGATTCCGTGATAATCGAGCCAACCAGCGGCAACACCGGAATTGGACTTGCAGCTATTGCAGCTGCCAGAGGATACAGGGCAATTCTCACCATGCCTGAGACAATGAGTGTTGAGCGCCGCAATCTTTTGAAGGCCTATGGTGCAGAGATTGTGCTCACAGAAGGGGCAAAAGGTATGAAAGGAGCCATTGCAAAGGCTGATGAGCTTGCAAAGGAGATTCCCAACAGCTTCATTCCCGGACAGTTCGTCAACCCTGCGAATCCTGCCGCGCACAGGTCAACAACAGGCCCTGAGATCTGGGCGGACACAGAAGGAAAGGTAGATTTCTTTGTGGCCGGAGTAGGTACAGGCGGAACACTGACCGGAGTAGGTGAGTTCCTCAAGTCAAAGAATCCCGCAGTCAAGGTTGTGGCAGTTGAGCCAGAGAGTTCGCCTGTTCTCTCAAAGGGTGTTGCAGGACCTCACAAGATTCAGGGAATCGGAGCAGGTTTCGTACCCGACACTCTGAATACCAAAATCTATGATGAGATCATTCCTGTGGCCAACGAGGATGCATTTGCCACAGGCAAGGAAGTGGCAAGAAGAGATGGTGTTCTTGTCGGTATATCTTCTGGAGCTGCACTTTTTGCAGCCACCCAACTTGCAAAGAGGCCGGAGAACAAGGGAAAGACAATTGTAGTCCTGCTTCCGGATACGGGAGATCGCTACCTTTCAACACCGCTGTTCACGGATTGATTAAAGGATAACTTCCAAGCCATTTGATTCTCAATACGATACAGTCTTTCACTTCAAGTCTGACAGATGATGACTTGAAGTGAAAGTTTTTTTGTGTCTGCTGGTGCTATTGTATTGGCGCTATTGGTGCTATTGGCGCTAATAGAGCTGTTTGAGCTATTAGGGCTATTAGGGCTAGACGGCGCTAATATTAATGTGCGTTAAGCAATTTGGCCGAAAACAACATAAAAAACTTTAGAAACTATCTGAAAGCCTGAAATAATTACAGCACTTTTTTCGTAAAGGGATATGTAGAAGGAGAGTCCCGGAAATGGCTAAACCGACAATCGATGATTTATTGAGAAAGCCCGATGAGCTTGAGCATGGACGCAATGTGGGAACCTCACTGAGGCACAACATTGACAAGACTGGACATGTTTACCATGTGATCACCCAATCGTGGAACAAGAAGAACATCTTCAACAGGGAGGTGGCGTCTTATCGTCACAATCTGCTATGCAAGTTGTGCGCGGAAAGAGGAATTGTGATTCTCTTTTCCACAACCATGCCAAATCACACACATGAGGTCTTTCTCACTCCCAGCTGGGATGGTTTGTCTGCTGTATTCGCCATACTGGACTGTAATGTGACGAAATACATCAGGAAATCTGACAAAGAAGGCAAATTCAGCAGTTGGCGGAGGATTTTTGATTATTGTCCGAAGTATATTATCGTGAAAGACATGGTCAATCTGCTTTATCTCGGGAAATACATTTATGATAATCCCGAGCACCTCAGATCCGAAGGCAGGCCGATACCTGACTCGTGCTTCTGGATGTTTGAGAGAGGTCATTTTGTTGTCCCGTATGATGAGAAGATATATGAGAGGCTGTTCGGTCTGACATACAGGCAGATCTATGAATTATATACAGGAAAAACCAAGAAGGAGGTCCTTGAATATGCTAGGCGCCAGTATT
>JAFZUN010000237.1 GCA_017618315.1 Spirochaetales bacterium | reverse complement strand
TCAAGGATCGTGGACACAATCCCGATTGTCCGTCAGGCAGTTGATGCAGGCCGCAAGATTGTCCTTGAGGGTCAGCTGGGAATCATGCGTGACCTTGACTGGGGTATCTATCCGTATACTACATCAAGCAATCCCACCAGCGGTGGAGCTGCCAATGTCTCAGGCATTGCCCCGAACAATATCAAGGAAATCATCGGAGTCACCAAGGCCTATTCCACAAGTGTAGGCGGCGGACCGTTCACTGCAGAGCTCTTTGATGAGGACGGAAAGAAGCTTCGTGACATCGGAGCAGAGTACGGTGCCACAACCGGACGTCCCAGACGCTGCGGCTGGCTGGATGCCGTTGCACTTGACTATTCTTCTTATCTCAACGGTTTCACTTCAATCGCCGTCACAAAGCTGGATGTGCTTGACTCATTCGAGCAAATCAAGGTCTGCGAGGCCTATGAGCTTGACGGTGAGATCACAAGATACCTTCCGGATACAGACGGGCAGGAGAGGGCAAAGCCCATATTCCGCACATTCAAGGGCTGGCAGTGCGACACCACAAAGTGTCGCCGCTGGGAGGACCTGCCGCGTGAGGCTCAGGAATATGTCAGGGCAATAGGTGAGTATGCTCACTGCAAGGTTTCCTATGTCTCTGTCGGTCCCGAGCGCGACCAAATTATAATATTGTGAAAAGATTGAGCCTTTAGCCTGAAGAGGGGCTGAGAAGTGTACGAAATAGACGGAATCTGCTATGCAGGTAAAATGACTCCTGATATTGAGGTTGTCGCCATCAAGATTTTGGATGGCGGAATGCTTCTTGTCACTTTCAGCACCGGGGAGAAAAGGCTCTTTGACGTAACATCACTTTTGAACAAAGGAAGTGTGTTTGCTCCTCTTTCAGATGACAGTAACAGGCAGACTGCAAAAGTCACTTATGGCTTTGTCTCATGGTTGAATGGAGATATTGATATAGCACCGGAAGCCATGTACGCGGATAGCTACAAATATGATTGTCCTGAAGAATAAAGGTTTTGGATATGGACTTTGGTTTTGACACATTCATCTCACCGCTCACTTGGAGATACGGATCTTCAGAAATGAAGGAGATATGGTCTGAGCGTAACAAGCGCCTTATTCTGAGGCGTGTGTGGGTTGCCCTGGCCAAAGTCCAGAACAAGGCTGGCCTTGTCTCTGACGCACAGCTTGCAGATCTTCAGGCACATTCTGAGGATGTGGACATAGAGCGCGCCCTGGAGATCGAGACAACAATCCATCATGACCTGATGGCTGAGATCAAGACCTATGCAGAGCAGTGCAAGGTCGGTGGCGGAATAATCCACCTCGGTGCCACCAGCATGGACGTGCTGGACAATGCCGATGCGCTGAGGCTTAAGGAAGCAATCCGGCTGATTCTTGCCAGAACCAAAGAACTCAGAAACACATTTGCAGACCAGGCAATGAGATACAAGGACCTTCCTTGCATGGCATTTACCCATATCCAGAGCGCTGAGGTAACAACAGTCGGTTACAGACTGGCCCTTGTTGTCCAGGATCTGGATGAATGCATCAGTGAGCTTGAGGGTCTTGATATCCGCGGTAAGGGCATGAAGGGTGCTGTCGGAACACGCGCCAGCTACAAGTGCCTTCTTGACGGAACCGGCCTCAGCTCAGAGGACATGGACAAGGCTGTCATGGATGAGCTTGGCCTTACCGCATATGATGGTGCCACACAGGTCTACCCCAGAATGCAGGACCTCAGGGTCATGCACGTGCTGGACAGCCTGAGCTGCGCGCTTGCCAAGTTTGCCCTGGATTTCCGCATGCTGCAGAGCACCGCAATTGGTGAGTGGAGTGAGCCTTTCGGTAAGTCACAGGTGGGATCATCCGCCATGCCGTTCAAGCGTAACCCCATAAACTGCGAGAAGATAGACAGTCTCTGCCGTTATGTACACTCGCTTGTTCCGGGTTCATGGGACAATGCCTCTCTAAGCATTCTTGAGCGCACCCTCGATGACAGCGCAAACCGCCGCCTCTTCCTGCCTCAGGCATTTCTGGCATTGGACGAAGTTCTTTCCACCGCTCAGAAAGTGGTAAGCGGCATGAACGTCCATGAGGCTGCAATCAGGCGCAACCTCGAGTCCTATGGCGTGTTCGCGGCCACAGAACGCCTTCTGATGGAGCTCGGACGCCGTGGTGCAGACCGTCAGACAATGCACGAGGTTATCCGCAACCAGAGCCTCAAGGCCTGGGCCGATGTCCAGGAGGGCAAGGCCAATCCTCTGAAGAACCTTCTCTCAGCAGATCCTGAGATCCTCAGGTACATGAGCGCGGATGAGATTCTCCGCTGTCTGGATGCCTCTGATTATTATGGCGATGCTCCTGAGATGGTTATCAGGATCCTGGGCTGATAATGACACTCTTTGTTAATGCTTGTGTGAGAGGGGACTCCAGGACCAGAAGGCTTGCAGAGCACAGCCTCAAAGGCCCTTATGAGGAAGTAAAACTCCATGAGATTGATTTCCCGATAGCAGACGAGAGTTTTTTGAACAAGCGCGATAAACTGATTGCCCGCCAGCAATTCAATGATCCCATGTTCAATCTGGCAAGACAGTTTGCACAAGCTGATGAGATTGTTATTGCCGCACCATATTGGGACCTCTCGTTCCCTGCATCCCTCAAGCAGTATATTGAGCAGATAAATGTCGTTGGAATAACATTTTATTATACACAGGAAGGAATACCCAAAGGCCTCTGCAAGGCAAAGCGCCTTACATATATCATGACAGCAGGCGGTGCCTATGTTCCGGAGGAATTCGGCTTTGGCTATGTGAAGACCCTTGCCCAATCATTCTACGGCATTCCCGATGTAAAGCTCATCAAGGCCACTGGGATGGATATCGATGGTGCAGACGTAGAGGCAATACTGAGTTCCGCAAAAGAATCGCTGGATTGAGGTGAATACCATGACAGAAAACGAGATGATGAATCTGATAAACAGATCCCTGTTCGCGACAATCGGCTATACCGATGAGCAGGGCCGTCAGAATGTGCGCAGGGTGTTCTGTGTCTGGCATAAGGGGATTGGAAGACACCTGATCTCGACAAACACAAGTTCATCTCATGTCCAAAGCCTGATGAATAACCCAAATGTCTGCCTTTATTTCTCTGACGACTCCACTTTTGAAGGTATTTGCCTGTATGGAACTGCAGTCATCCATCAGGATCGCGAATACAAACAACTCCTTTGGAATGAAGGAGATGAGAAGTATTACCCAAAAGGGATAGATGACGAGGATTACTGCATTCTTGAAATCATAGCCGATGGTGCAAGATACTATCGCTTTGACGGAAAAGGCGAGTTGTCCAAGACTCAGATTGAAGCCCTCGATTCTGGAAAGGAATTCGAGAACGGGTATGCCAAGATCAGCAAATGAAGTACATATGTCATTACAGTTCACCAGTGGGTATCCTGCGCCTTGAAAGCGATGGAAAAGCACTCACAGGCCTCTGGTTTACAGACCAATCATCAACCCAAGAAGATATACTCCCCATCTTTGATGAGACCATCAGGTGGCTAGACATCTACTTCAGCGGCAAGGATCCCGGTTTCACACCGAAACTGGCTCCTGAGGGTACAGCATTTCGCAAGGCAGTCTGGGATATTCTTCTGACAATCCCTTACGGGAAAACAATGTCTTATGGCCAGATAGCAAAGCAGATTGCAGAAGAGAAGGGGATGGCACGCATGTCATCTCAGGCAGTCGGCGGTGCAGTAGGACACAACCCCATAGCAATCATTATTCCGTGTCACCGTGTAATTGGCTCTGACGGCAGCCTTACAGGATATGGCGGAGGCCTTGACCGGAAAATCAGGCTTCTTGAGCTGGAAGGAGCTATACAAACACAAAGACCGCCAAAACAGTTCCAATGATCTTTGACGGTCTTTGATTGGCAATAACTTGGTCCAAAATAGTCACCTATTACAAAAACAAAGACCGCCACAACAGTCCCAATGTTCGTTGACGGTCTTTGATCATCAATAACGTGGAGCCAAAGCCGCTCACGCATGCAGGCTCACTTTTATATTACAGCCTAATCTACCATCCGTCAACTGTTGATGGCAATTGATTTTAGCGAGTCAATTCTTGTGCCTGTTTATTTGTCGAGGAGCAACTCATAGCAAACATATTCCATCATTAAGTAATCTGCTCTGGCTGCAGTCTCCCTGGGTTATGTCGCAGTTCATTTCATGAAAAGTTACATGAGTTGGAAAGGAGTTAGAATGATTGCGTTGATTGATTAGGTTGTAATTAATGGTATACTTTATCTATGACAGATAGGGAACAGAGAGCTGCCGCAGTACGTTTTGCGGAAACCTGGAAAGACAAGGGGTATGAAAAAGGACAGAGTCAGCCATATTGGTTGTCTCTGCTCCGTGACGTCTACGGTGTCGAACATCCTGAGGAATACATCTCTTTCGAGGATCAGGTTCACCTTGACCACACGTCGTTCATTGATGGGTACATTCCGGCAACAAAAGTCCTCATTGAGCAGAAAGGGCTTGGAAAATATCTTCTGAAAGCAATCAGACAAAGTGATGGTTCCATGCTGAACCCGTTTGAACAAGCAAAGAGATATATAACTGATCTTCCAGTCTCGAGGCATCCTAGATGGGTTATTACCTGCAATTTCGGTGAATTTAACGTCTATGATATGGAGAAACCGCACGGAGAACCAGAGAAGATTCTGCTCTCCGACCTTCCGAAGGAGTACTACAGGCTTCAGTTCCTTGTTGACACTGGCAGCAACATCACAGCCAAGGAGATGGAGATCTCGATCAAGGCCGGTGATGTCGTAGGACTGATTTACGATTCGTTCCTCAAACAGTACAAGGATCCCGACAACGAGGAGACGCTGAAAAGCCTGAACAAGCTCTGCGTCCGCCTCATGTTCTGCTTGTATGCTGAAGATGCTGGGATATTCGGCAAACACCAGATG
>JAFZUN010000236.1 GCA_017618315.1 Spirochaetales bacterium | reverse complement strand
GGAAGCAGGGTAAGTTCGGTGTCTTCAGAGAGCAGAACGCCGCTTATGCAGCTGAGGCAAACTACAAGCCGTTCGATGAGAACTTCCCAGATGGCGGATTCATCGTAGTCGATGCTCCTGTCGGACCTACAGGCAAGAACTCTGTCGGACCTCTCGTAGAAGGCTTCAGAATCTTCGCAATCAATGCTGATGTCACCCAGGAAGTCCATGACAAGATCATCGAGATGTTCGAGTGGATGTCTTATGGTGAGGGCTACATGCTCTGCGGTTATGGAATGGAAGGAGTCAACTACATCCTGGATGAGCAGGGACTTCCACGCTCCGATGCAAGTCTCGGTGATTATGGCTATGAGAAGCCGATCGGAAGAACTTACATCCAGCTCAGAAACAGCTCATTCAACTATAACAACGCAACAGAGACAGCACTGCGCTATCCCGGATACACCACAGCCAAGTCACAGAAGTACATGAGCGCCGGTGATGTCCTGATAGAGATGCAGGGCAAGACATGGACCAGAACTCCTGGCCAGAACAGCATGCCGTCACCTGAGAGTGCAGATGTCTACACATATTACCAGCAGGGTATTGCCGAGTTCCTGAACGGAAAGACAGCTCTTACTCCGGAGAACTGGGCAAAGTTCATCGAGCAGTTCGATAAGATCGGCGGTCTCGCATGGGAGCAGGCTGGCTACGAGTATGCCAAGGAGAACGGATATCTTCTGTAATCTTCAGATTCGGAGATATACGATTTGACGATCGAGAGGGGCTGCGGTTGCATGCTGCGGCCCCTTTTTTAAAACACTTATAACAAACTTATGATTGAAACAAGAAAAACCATGACAGAGCGCATGGCTCTGTCAGCTATGAGGAAATACAATCCTGATAACACAAAGCAGAGCTACAAGTCTGCCATCATGCTTGAGGCAATGTACAAAGCCTCGAAAGTCCTCAAGAACGAGACTATGTTCAACTATGTCAGAAACATGCTGGAGAGTTATGTCCGAGAGGATGGCTCAGTCCAGAATTTCTCGGTGGAAGAGCATAGCATGGACAATATCCGTATCGGATACATAATGCTGAAATTCTACGCCATCACAGGCGATGAGAGATATAAGAAGGGCCTTGACCAGTTCATGGAGATGCTCAAGGGCCAGCCAAGGACTCCAGAGGGAGGTTTCTGGCACAAGAAGCGCTACACCAACCAGATGTGGCTTGACGGACTGTTCATGCAGGGCCCAATCTATGCGGGTTACTGCAAGATGTTCGGCGGCCTGAAGGCTTGTCTTGATGACATAGTGCCTCAGTTCGAGTTGATCTATTCCAAGACATATGATCCCGCAACCGGGCTTCTCAGGCACGCCTGGGACTCATCACACAAGATGCCGTGGTGTGATCCCAAGACCGGACAGTCAAAAGAGGTCTGGGCACGTGCTTTGGGCTGGTTCTGCTGGGCAATTGCGGATCTGCTTGATGATATCCCGGACACTGAGGAGTATGCCTCTTACAGGGAGCGCCTTCTTGCCCTGGGAAATAAGCTGGGTCCTGTTGTGATGAAATATCAGGACAAGGACAGCGGAATGTGGTGGCAGGTGATGGACAAGGGCGGTCAGGGCAAGAACTATCTGGAGACCTCCTCAACATCCATGTTCACTTATTTCTTTGCCAAGATGAACAGGCTTGGTTTTTTTGATGAATCCTACCGCAAAGCAGCCCGCCGCGCCTTTGACGGCATGTGCGAGCGTTTTGTTACCGTTGACGATTATGGTGAGATATACCTTCACAACGTATGTCGCAGCGCAGGACTCGGGCGTGCAGAGGACACCAATCCCTACAGGCCAGGAGACTTCAAGTACTACACCGAGACAGAGGCAAGGATCACGGACAACCTTCACGGGGTGTCCCCGTTCATACATGCTGCCATTGAGCTTGAGTTCCCCGCGCAGATCAACACTGCAACCTACACCCTCAAGGCAGGAGAGGACATCAACAAGGCACTGAAGGCCAATTCGGGCAAGGCCGCGCTGGTCATCCCCAAGGGAACATACAAGTGCGGACCAATAGCCATCCCGTCACACACCCATCTGATCTTTGAGGAGGGTGCGGTTCTTGATTTCACAGACGACTTCGATGCCTATGAGCCTGTACAGACACGCTGGGAAGGTGTGAACTGCTGGGCAATGCATCCGTGCTTCTTCATCAATGGGGCTGAGGATGTGGTCATTGAAGGAAAGGGAGTTCTGGACGGTCACGGAGAGAAGTGGTGGGAGCACATCATGAAGTGGAAGAACGGAGGAAGACCTGCAAATCCCACACTGCCGTGCGAGAAGAGGCTTGCAGAGCTGAACACCAACTTCCTGTCCGAGCCTGAGGGAGGTGGTGGAAGACCCTGCCAGTTCCTCAGGCCCGCGTTGCTTCAGATCCTGAACAGCAAAAATATCAGAATAGAGGACATCAAGCTCACCAGAAGCCCGTTCTGGACACTGCATCCGATTTGTGTCACAAACCTTTTACTGAGGAACATAGTCATAGACAACCCTTACGACTCGCCTAATACTGACGGAATAGACATCGAGTCCTGTGTCAACGTGGACGTCAGAGGCTGCGATGTGAATGTCGGTGATGACGGAATTGCCGTAAAGTGCGGAAGTGGAAAGGAGATGATGACTTTCCAGCGCTCTGAGGACATCAACATTGAAGACTGCACGGTGCGCGGCGCTCACGGCGGTTTTGTGATAGGAAGCGAGACCGCAAGTGGAGTGAAGTGGGCCACAGTCAGGAACTGCCGCTTCATCGGAACCGACAGGGGAATAAGGATCAAGACCAGAAGAAAGCGCGGAGGTGTCATGAGCGACATCGAGGCCTCCGACATATACATGGAGAATGTCATTTGCCCGATCTCAATCAACATGTTCTACCACTGCGGAAGCAATGATCCTGAACTCTATACGCTGAAGAAGCAGCCCATGTGTGAGGATACCCCGATAATCGCGAATGTGAAAATCGAGAGAATCAAGGCAGTCGGATGCAGAAGCATGGCCGCATTCCTTGCAGGCCTACCGGAGGCCCCGCTGAAGAACGTTGTTGTCAAGGACAGCACATTCATTGTACAGGAGAAGGTTGAGCAGGGACTTGAAGCCGAGATGTGCAGCGGAATCCCTGAGACTGACTACAGGGGAATCAGGGTGATAAACGCGGATGCCAGATTCGAGAATGTCACAGTCAACACGGATCCGATGATCCTTGTGGAGGAATACTGATATGGATAAGAGAATCGACACTTCATTCATCAAGGGCATAATCCCGCCTATTGCAATCCCGTTGAAGGAGGATGAGAGCTTTGATGAAAAGAAGCTCCGCCGCCATGTGGACTTCGTAATTGAGGGTGGAGTTAGCGCCATTCTGGCCTTTGGTTCAAACGGTGAGTTCTACATGCAGGAAGAGGATGAGATGAATGACATCCTTGATGTAATGATAGACCAAGTTGCAGGAAGAGTGCCTGTTTTTATGGGTATTGGAGCAATCCGTACCTCTAAATGCGTGAGATTGGCACAGATGGGAGTTGAGCATGGCGCTAAGGCTGTCTCTGTTCTCCAGCCCATGTTCCTCAAGCCTTCAGAGGATGAGCTCTATTCTCATTTCAAGACAATTGCACAGAGTGTCCCTGATGTTCCGGTTCTTCTTTACAACAATCCGGGACGCACAGGGTACGGCATTTCCCAGACAGTCGTGGAGAAGCTTGCCCATGAGATCCCGAACCTTGTGGGAATGAAAGACTCAAGCGGTGACATCACTCAGACAGAGGAGTTCATCAGGCGTAACGCCGATGTGAACTTCAAGGTCATGTGCGGAAAGGACACGCTTATTTATCCGGGTCTTTGCGTGGGTGCTGTCGGAGCCGTGTGCTGCATGGCAAACTTCGTGCCGCGCCTAGTGTGCTCCATCTATGAAGCTTTTGTGGCAGGCGACTTGAAGGGATCGTTGAACAGACAGTTCGTCCTGAACCCCATCAGGCTTCAGATGGACAAGTCCAGCTTTCCGGTAGCCACTAAGGACTATGCGAATCTTCTTGGTCTGGAGCTGGGGGCTCCGTACCTTCCAACCAAGAACTCAACTGCAGAGCAGCTTGAAGGATTAAGAAAGCAGCTTGTCAAAGCTGGTCTTCTATAAGAAAACATAACAGAGAGGTAAAAATATGAAAGTCGGATTTATAGGTTTGGGAATCATGGGAAAGCCCATGTGCAAGAACATCATTAAGGCCGGTCATCAGGTCAGCTTCCACTCAAGACATGCTGATGTCACTGCAGAGCTAGAGGCCCTTGGTGCAAAGGGAAAGTCCAATGCCGCAGAGGTTGCTGCAGAAAGCGAGGTCGTGATTACAATGGTCCCCAACAGCCCGCAGGTCAGAGAGGTCGCACTTGGAAAGAACGGAATCATTGAAGGTGCCAGGAAGGGTCTTGTAGTCATTGACATGAGCTCTATTGATCCGGTTGAGACCAGGAGCATAGGCGCTGCTCTTGCAGAGAAGGGCATTGAGATGATTGACGCACCTGTCTCTGGCGGAGAGCCTAAGGCAATTGACGGCACACTCTCTGTCATGGCTGGCGGTAAAGAGGAGCTGATTGAGAGATACAGACCTCTTCTCAGCACAATGGCCGCATCTGTGGTCCGCTGCGGAGACCTGGGAGCCGGAAACGTCGCAAAGCTTGCAAACCAGATTGTGGTGGCATGCAACATTGCTGCCATGAGTGAGGCACTTGCATTCTCAAAGAAGATGGGCTCTGACCCGTCACTCATCTACCAGGCAATCAGGGGCGGTCTTGCCGGATCCACAGTCCTGGATGCAAAGGCCCCGATGGTCCTCTCAAGGAACTTCAAGCCGGGCTTCAGGATCGAGCTCCACATCAAGGACCTGACCAATGCGCTGAACGCAGCTCATGCAATCAACGGCTATGTGCCTCTCACAGGCCAGGTCATGGAGATGATGCAGGCCCTTAAGGCTGACGGCTGTGGCAAGGATGACCACAGCGCAATCGCCAAGTTCTATGAGAAGGTTTCCAACGTAACCATAGAGAAATAAGAAGCAGGGAAAAATGAGAGCGGTCAAGATTTCAGAGCAGGACAATGTGGCTGTGGTTGTTGCCCCCGTGACAAAGGGAGAGATCCTTGAGGGCACATTCATTAAGGCCTTGTGTGACATACCTCAAGGGCATAAGATTGCCCTCAGGCCAATCAAGAAGGGTGAAGAGGTCATCCGTTACGGTGTGGTCCTGGGCTACATGAAAGAGGATATAGCAGAAGGCGGATGGATCAATGAGTTCAACCTTGAGCTTCCGTCTTCACCTGCCGTCGCAGACCTTGTCAAAGGCTCAAAAGGCAGGGTCCTGACTGATCTCCCTGCTCGAAAGACATGGATGGGCTATGACAACGGTCCGGATCTTCCCGCAGGCAGCAGGAACATCCTTGGAATCACCACAAGCGTGCAGTGCACAGCAGGCGTTGTGCGTAATGCCGTTGACAAGATACGCAGGGAGATACTTCCCGAGTATCCCAATGTGGACGATGTCGTGGCAGTGGTCCATCCATACGGTTGCGGAGTCGCAATCAAGGCAGATAACGCAGAGATTCCCATCAGAAGCGTGCGCAATCTCATCCATCATCCCAATTTCGGGGGCCAGATACTGACCGTTGGTCTTGGCTGTGAGAAGCTCACCATGGACATGATCCTGACTCCGGAGGAAAATAATCCGGAGAATGTTATAATTCTTCAGGAATGTCACGGCTATGGGGACATGATTGATAAGATCTGCAGCATGGCCAGAAAGAAGCTGGAGATCCTGAACAAGAGGAAAAGGACCGAGCTAGGTCTTGAGAAACTCAGAATCGGCGCCCAGTGCGGAGGCTCTGACGCATTCAGCGGAATATCAGCCAACCCGACAATCGGTTATGCCTCAGATCTTCTTGCCGCAGGGGGAGCACAGGTTCTCTTCTCAGAGGTCACCGAAGTGCGCGACGGCGCCGTGAAGACCGTCGTCACGCCGAAGAACACCTATGAAGCAAAGACCGTCATCATCGCCACGGGCGCGGAAAACCGTAAACTCGGCGTCGCGGACGAAGAGAAACTGGTCGGCCGGGGCGTGTCTTACTGCGCAACCTGCGACGGCAACTTCTTCCGCAAGAAGATCGT
>JAFZUN010000028.1 GCA_017618315.1 Spirochaetales bacterium | reverse complement strand
TTTGACAAGAGATAGTTATTCTATCTGGCAATCATCTGCGCAGTCCTGATGCATCTGTTCCTGACACAGACAACGACCGGCCTTTATCTGAGGGCTGTCGGAGAGTCCCCTGTCACAGCCGATGCCGCAGGAATCAACATCACCAGGTACAAGTACCTTGCAACCATAGTCGGAGGCGGTATCTCGGCCATCGGAGGCATGGTCTACACCATGACAACAGCAGGTTGTGTCTGGATCGAGGCATCCCTTGCCGGAACCGGATGGCTGGCAGTCGCGCTGGTAATCTTCTGCACATGGAGGCCTCTGAAGTCCACATGGAGCTCAGTGCTGTTCGGAGCCCTGATGATCATGTATCTCAGAATCATCATAAAGGGTTTCCCGATAGAGCTTTACAAGATTCTGCCCTATGTGGTCACCATTATTGTCCTTGTCATCACAAGCATGCGAAACATCAAGGACAAGCAGCCACCTGCATCACTTGGCAACAACTACTTCAGGGAGGACAGATAGAATACAACAGGTTTTGCAACACTTAAATGATTTTTGTTGCATTTCGTGTCGCACCATATGGTCATAAAAAACTGTTTATGTTAGTCTTGTGACTATCAGATAGAATAATACGGGCAGTGCCCGTAAAGGAGTTATGTATGAAAAAGCTAACAGTGGTTCTTTTGATTGCCGCCCTCGCTATCACAGCCGTGTTCGCACAGGCAGGTGGAGAGTCTGCTTCAACAGGTTCAAAGGCAACAAAGATCGGTTTCGTCGTCATCAACGATGAGTCTGACCAGGGCTACACCTGGAACTTCACCAACGGCATGAACGCAGCCATCGAGAAGCTCAAGGCTGAGGGCTACAATGTCGAACTGATGACAAAGAAGAACACAACAGAGTCCGCAATCTGCAAGGACAACAACATTGAGCTGGCCGAGGAAGGATGCGCAATCATCTTCAACAACAGCTACGGTTTTGAGCCATACATGCTTGAGGCTGCAAAGGAGTATCCGAATGTGAAGTTCGTCGGAATGACAAACTGCGGCTCACAGGTTGATGACAACCCCAACACCTACAACGCATTCGCAGCCATTTACGAGGCCCGCTATGTCGCAGGTATCGCAGCCGGCATGAAGCTCCAGCAGGAGATCAACGAAGGCAAGATCAAGCCGGAAGAGGCAGTCATGGGTTATGTCGGAGCCTTCTCATTCGCAGAGGTCATCTCCGGTATGTCAGGTTTCTTCCTTGGCGCAAGAAGTGTCTGCCCGAGCGTCACAATGAAGGTCTACTTCGTCGGAACATGGGGCGATGCAACTCTTGAGGAAGCTGCCGCTAACGCTCTCATCGACGCAGGCTGCAAGCTCATCTCACAGCACTCAGATACAACCTCCCCTGCTCTCGCAGCACAGAAGGCCGGTGTCTTCCACGTCGGTTACAACACAGACATGACAAAGGTTGCTCCTAACGCTTCTCTGCTCTCATCCAGAATCGACTGGACAAGGTACTTCTACACATTCATCAAGAATTACATTGATGGCAAGGAGAACCCGTCAGACTGGACCGGAACATACAAGGAAGGCGATGTCAAGGTAACAGACCTCAACACAGCAATCGCAGCTCCCGGAACACAGGAAGCCATGGACAAGGCAATCAAGGCCTTCCATGACGGCACACTCAAGGTCTTTGATCTCTCCACATTCACAATCGGCGGAGCTCAGGGAACCAACGAGAACATGTATGACAGCTTTGCAGCAGTTCAGGGCAACGCAACATACGATGGATACTTCCACGAGTCAGAGACACAGAGTGCTCCGTACTTTGTCGGAAACATCGATGGTATCGAGTGGCTCAACGCAGCATATTGATCCTACTTTGGATTAAAGTTTCAGGGCTTCCTTCGGGAGGCCCTGTTTTTTTTGGGGTGATGACTTGTTTGATTGGTCTTGCTTTTACTTTTTCAGCAGAGAGACTGCTTCAGCAGCTCAAACACCTCTGACGGCTTGACGGAAGCATCGATCTCCTTAATCAGACCCTTGTCCCTGTAGTACTTGATCAAGGGCTCGGTCTGCTCCGTGTAGACCTCCAGACGGTGCATGATGGCCTCTTCCTTGTCATCCGGACGCTGGATGAGGTCCTCACCGGTCTCATCGTCCTTGCCGTCAACCTTAGGCGGGTTGAATATGACATGGTAGATGCGGCCTGAAGACGGGCACATTCTGCGGCCTGAGAGACGCTTCACGACCTCTTCCTTCGGAATCTGGAAATCAACTACGGCATCAAGGTCTGTCATCTCTGCAAGTGCATCTGCCTGAGGGATCGTGCGCGGGAATCCGTCAAGGATGAAGCCGTTCTTGCAGTCAGGCTCGGCAATGCGGTTGCGGACCATTTCTATTGTCACGGAATCAGGTACAAGCCCGCCTGATGCCAGAATGGATTTGACCTGAAGCCCAAGCTCAGTCTCGTTCTTTATGTTGCTCCTGAAAAGATCTCCCGTTGAGATGTGGGGAATCCCGTAATACTCCTTTGCGGATGCTGCAATTGTTCCCTTTCCCGCTCCCGGGGGGCCAAGAAAAACCATTCTCATCAGATATACCTCCGTACACTATATATAGGGTTTCAGCCCTACTCAGTTATACTAGCATAAAAAAATCATATTGTGCAAATTTTCAGTGTGCATTACAATTTTCTTTTGGGTGCTCATATGCTTCATGACACCCTTTGGAGGTCATACAATGGACGTTGAAGGCAGAAAAGTAATCATTCATGCTAAGGATCTTGACGGATTCCTTCTGGACAGCGACAAAGACAGAATCGATCATGTCAACAAACTCTATGAGAAAAGCATCGAGGCATGCAGGGAGATAGAGGGAGGAAAGAGATCAGAAGACAAGCTTGTCTCCGCTCAGGGTGCTATAGGAAGCTATCTGGAGAGCATCTGCGAGGTCGAGCCACGCATCCATGTCTATTGTTTTGAGTCACCTAATGAGCAGCATGCTGCAGCCAGCCGTCTTGTTGCCAAGCTCAGGGATCCTGAGACCGGACATGAGGAGTTCCTGTACTACATCCAGAGAGCTTATGAGCTTCTTTTCACCCATGTCTTCACAGACAGCATGATCCAGACCAAGAGATCAATCATCACAAAGACCCCTGTCACAAACCCGTGCAGAAACTATGCGGTCCACAGGATCCCCGATGTCGATGAGATAACCAAGGATTGTGTCATGTGCGTCATGCTCCGCGGTGCCCTGCTTCCGAGCATGATCATCAGCAAGGAGATCCAGGATTACAGCTCTGATGGCCGCGTAACTCCGTTTGCACTCTTCAAGATCAAGAGAGACGAGACCAAAAAAGAAAACAACATGGCCTATGTCCTTGATCTGGACAAGTCCTTCTTCGACTTCAAGGATCTGGACGGAAAGGATCTCATCTTCGCTGATCCCATGAACGCCACAGGCGGTTCACTGATCACAATCGTCAATTACCTTAAGGAAAACGGCGTCAGACCAAAGAGCATCAAGTTCATAAACGTCATCTC
>JAFZUN010000235.1 GCA_017618315.1 Spirochaetales bacterium | reverse complement strand
TGTTCTGTGTTGACATCATTCTTGTGATTGTCACGCTATTCACTGATCATCAGACCTTCAATCTGTCCGGAGCTCTAACCCTTGGAGCAATAGCCACAGCTACTGCACCAGCTGCCACATTGATGGTTGTAAAGCAGTACAAAGCCCATGGAAAAGTGACGGATTTGCTGCTTCCTGTCGTAGCATTGGATGATGCTGTTGGTCTTGTGGCTTTTGCCGTCTCATTCGGTGTTGCAGAGGCTTTGCTATCCAGTTCCCTGAACGTTGTGGCCATAATTGTGGATCCGCTTCTCGAGATTGTCCTTTCACTTGGACTTGGTTCTCTGCTGGGACTTTTGCTCACAAAAGTGGAGGAGCTTTTCTTCTCTAACAGCAACAGACTTGCGATGTCAATCGCGTTCGTGTTCATGACAATTGCCCTGTCACAGATCAGTTTCAAGGTCGGGCCAGTCACAATCTCATTCTCATCGCTTCTGGTCTGCATGATGCTGGGTGCTGTGTTCTGCAACCTTTGTCCCAGATCAGGAGACATCATGTACAGGGCCGACAAGTGGACGGTACCGCTTTTCTGCCTGTTCTTTGTCATAAGCGGCGCAGACCTTGATCTATCCGTCTTCGGAAAGCCTATTGTCGTACTTATTGGTCTCCTATATATAATTGCCCGTTCATTGGGCAAGTATTACGGCGCGCGTGAGAGCTGCAGGGCAGTCCATTGTGATCCGATGGTGTCCAAATACATCGGTTTTGCTCTTCTTCCTCAGGCCGGTGTGGCCTTGGGAATGTCAGTCCAGGCTCAGGCCTTGGGCACATATGAGGGAAGGCTGATCAGAAACATCGTCCTGTTCGGAGTCCTCATTTACGAGCTTTTCGGTCCGATGATCACAAAATGGGCACTCACAAAGAGCGGAGATATCGGAGAGAAACCTGAGTCAAAGGAGACTCATGAGAGATTCGATACTCCGAAAGACCACAGAAGGAATGCAATCCAAAATTGACATTCTTTTGCCGTACATCATATACTTCTGCATATTTATGAGTATTCCGGAGGTGCGGCATGATTGTAATCCCGAAGAACTACAGGCCTTTCATTGACCAGCAGATGACAGAGCGTGCGATTAAGTTCGTCAAGGACACCTTTGAACGCGAGCTCTCAGGTGAGCTTAAGCTTTCACGCGTCACATCACCGCTTTTTGTAAGGGCAAACAGCGGAATCAACGATGACCTCAATGGTGTTGAGCGTCCTGTCAGGTTCAATGTGGGAAACATGAACGACACCCCAATGGAGATAGTCCAGAGCCTTGCCAAATGGAAGAGGATGGCTCTTGCAGATCACGGATTCGAGCCGGGAACAGGTCTTTACACGGACATGAACGCAATCCGTCCGGATGATGATATTGACAACATCCACTCAATCTATGTGGACCAGTGGGACTGGGAGCGTGTCATGACCGATGGTGAGCGTAACCTCGATTTCCTTAAAAGCATTGTCAGAAGGATCTACGAGGCAATCAAGCGCACGGAGTTCCTGGTGTCCGAGTACTATCCGTCATGCGCACAGACTCTTCCTGAGGAGATCACTTTCATCCATTCGGAGGAGGCAAGGGCGCTTTACCCGGATCTGACTCCTGTCGAGAGGGAGAAGAAGCTTGCCAAGAAGTACGGTGCGATCTTCATCATCGGAATCGGAATGCCCATGTCAGACGGCGTTCTCCACGGCGGAAGGGCCCCCGACTACGATGACTGGTCCACTCCCAAC
>JAFZUN010000234.1 GCA_017618315.1 Spirochaetales bacterium | reverse complement strand
ATCTTCTCGGTCTGGAAAGGAATCGGATACAACGTCATGCTGTTCCTCACCGGTCTTCAGAACATCCCCGACTCATACATCGAGGCATCCAAGGTTGACGGAGCCACATGGTGGCAGAGCCTGATCAAGATCAAGCTGCCGCTTCTCAGGCCCATCACCAACTTCATAGTGATGATCGGAATCATCAACACGTTCAAGGTCTTCGCGGAGATAGACGTCATGACACCTACTGGCGGCCCGGGCTACTCCACCGCAATGATCGTGACCTACATCTACGAGCAGGCCTTCACAAGGGGCAAGATGGGAAGAGCGTGCGCCGCTTCCATCGTGCTGTTCATCATCATCTTTGTTCTGACACAGATCCAGAGCAAGATGAACGCGTCCAAGACAGTGGACTACGATTGAGGAGGTTATTATGGCAGAGACAACAACCGCCCTGGTCAAGACCACTGAGATCAAGCCCGCTCGCAAGAAGTACAACATCCCAATCTTCGTCATCCTGATGGTCGGAGCCGTGGCAATGATATTCCCCTTTGTCTGGATGATCCTCTCATCATTCAAGACAACGACGGACATCTACACCTACCCGCCCAAATGGCTGCCCTCCACCTTCAACTGGCAGAACTACACGGCCGTCTTCAAGATGATCCCGTTCGCACGATATTATCTGAACAGCATCTACACATCCGTGATGCAGACATTCATCCAGATAGCGCTGTCAATCTTCGGAGCCTATGCAATCGTGTTCCTGGACTTCCCGGGACGCAGGAAGATCACAACGCTCATCAGGACAACGATGTTCGTGCCCATGGTAGTCACACTGATCCCCATGTACCTGATCATGAACAAGCTTCAGGACACCTATGCGGGAATCATCCTTCCTCAGGTCTTCTCCGCATTCACAATCTTCCTGATCCTCTCGTTCTTCGAGTCCATCCCCAGGGACCTGTGTGACTCCGCCAAGCTCGATGGCTGCGGCTACTTCAAGATCATGTTCCACGTGGTCATCCCCAACGCCAAGAGCTCCATCTCAACGGCAGCCATGTTCGCCTTTCTGGGCCACTGGAAGAGCTACACCTGGCCACTGATCATCACAAACAAGGAACAGTACAGGACCCTGCCAATAGGAATGAAGTACCTTGTGGCAGAATCCTCAAAGGAGTATCAGGTCATGATGGCAGCATCAGTAATGGCAATTCTGCCTGTTCTGATACTGTTCGTCATGTTCGAGAAACAGCTGGTGAAGTCAATCACCCTCACCGGAATGAAATCATAAAACTGTAATTAATAGTCAAATAATGGAGGAATACATAATGAAGAGAACATTGATCATCCTGCTAGCCATAGTGCTCTGCCTCTTTGCATCCTGCAGCAAGGGCTCTGAGAGCAAGGCAACAACGACAACAGCGACAGCGACAACTACAAGTGCTCCAGCTGCTGCCACCACACAGCCTGCCACCACACAGCCAGCCAGCACAACAACAGAAGCCGCCCCACAGAGTGCAAGCACAACAACAGAAGCCGCCCCACAGAGTGCAAGCACAACAGCCGCTTCTGAGCAGCCCAAGGAGCTGGCTCCTGCCACAATCAAGGTCTGGTACTCCATCAGCGGAACAAACGGCCAGTTCTTCGAGAGCCAGGTCCAGGCATTCATGAAACAGTATCCTCAGATAAAGGTAGAGCTCACATACACAGGAAGCTACGCCGACAGCGCCACAAAGATCTCTGCCGCCAAACTTGCGGGAAACTCACCTGATGTGGCAATCACATCAGCATCCCAGCTATATACAGGAGAGGACGGCAATTTCCAGATTGAAGAGGATGTCAAGGATCCTGAGTTCAACGTCTCTGACATCAGGCCCGGAATCCTGGAGTACGCCAACTACAGAGGCCATCTTGCCGCAGTGCCGTTCAGCATCTCCACACAGGTCATCTACTACAACAAGGACCTTGCAGCCAAGGCCGGTTATGACCTTGAGGCCAATCCGCCTAAGACATGGGATGAGTTCCTGACAGTTGCAAAGGCAATCCAGAGCGCAAGCACCAAGGGAACATACGGATTTGACACATCAGACTCCAAGTGGCTTGACAAGAACATGCTCTACCAGAACGGCAACGAGATCATCCTGATGGATAAGGACGGAAACGTCACTCCGGTCTTCGCAGACGAAAGCGGAATCGAGGTGGCACGCTTCTGGGCCAAGATGGTCAGCGAGGGCATCATGGCCAAGAGCCAGCATGACAACGCCGAGAACAAGTTCCTCTCCGGAAAGCTCGTGTTCATCGCAGCAACCAGCAACAGGATCGCAAAGTGGTCTGAGAGCGTCCAGTTCAACATCGGTGCAATCGAAATGCCCTACTTCAAGGAGCCCAAGGTAGCCCTCGGCGGAAGCACAGCCACAATCATGACAACAGACCCCACAAGGCACGCAGCCTCATGGGCACTTTTGAAGTTCCTCCTGAACACCGAGAACCAGACAGCTTACGCGCTGACCACAGGCTATCTGCCCATCAGAGAGAGCTCACTTGATATTCCCGAGGTCCAGTCTTACATGGCAGAGAGCGACCTCTACTCAACAGCAATCAAGCAGCT